>NZ_JBOBRE010000021.1:0-68661 GCF_050586525.1 Massilia sp. BKSP1R2A-1
GAAGCGGACATACAGCTTCATACCTACTGCAGGGATGCTTTCCACTTTTCGAGCCGGCGCAGCATGATCTGGCCAAGCTCTGAAGGTTGTCGCAACAACGATTCTCTCAACGGTACCTCGTAGTTAAGATTGGTCGATTCAACCCCGTGAACGATGCTCCAAAAGACTCCAGCACCATCATCCTCGGGAAATCGTTCAAAAACGCGAAACAGGACCGGCAGACAAGCCATGGATACATCTACCTGCCAAAGTTCCGCTAGGAGCGTGTCTAACTCGCGCCAGTCCCCTGCAGGGCTAGGCTTAAACTGGTCGATTTTCGAGAGAATTTCGTTTTGCGGACGGCTCATCATTAGTCTTTTGCAGAGTTACGGAGGAAGACGAGTGGAATCATTAAACGTCTGCTTTTGGCCGGTACCGGACATCGGCTAGCTCAGTGTAAGCGCATGTTGCACGCTGAGCAATATAAGGTTGCCTGACATGCGAGCATTCGAGAACAGCCACACACAGTGGTCGCCGTGCTTTGCCGAACAGAAGAGTGCTCGTAGAAAGTGCTACAGTCGTCAAACTTCCAGACGAGGCATCCAGTGAAATACCTGCAAAAAATCAGCTCCCTTGGCTTCATCTTCATTTCCCTGCTGTTCTTCAGCTGCGGTTTCGGCCTGATTGTCCTCGCCGGCATGGAGATATGGTCGGCCTTGTTCGGTACCGGCTACCAATCGGTGCAGGAGCAATTCCAGCTCATCCTGGAATGCGTCGGCCTGCTGACCATCTCCGTGGCCGCCTTCGAACTGGGTCAGACAGTGCTGGAAGAAGAAGTGCAACGCGAAGTCCACGTGAGCTCCCCTACCCGCCTGCGCCGTTTCCTCTCGCGCTTCCTGCTCGTGGTGGTCGTATCGCTGGGCGTCGAATGCCTGGTCGGCGTCTTCCAGTTCCTGCATACCGATCCGGAAAAGTTGCCGCAAGTTGCCTCCATCGGCGTTGCCGCCGGCATCCTGCTGGCCAGCTGGGGCATCTTCGTGCGCATGAATGTCGAAGCCGAGAAGCTCGAACCGGAAGCGATGCAGCAGGCCCAGGAGGAAGACAAGCACGTCGAGACCTGACGTTTCACCACGCTTCTACACGATCGCGCAGGAAGTTCTTGGAAATTCGCAAGACTCCCGCTATAATCTTGGCTTCTTCGGGTCGTTAGCTCAGTTGGTAGAGCAGCGGACTTTTAATCCGTTGGTCGCTGGTTCGAGCCCAGCACGGCCTACCAAAGATTCAGCAAGGAAGCCGTCATGAGAAATCGTGACGGCTTTTTTGTTTTGCGCCGCATCTCCCACACGTCATATCGCTGTCATTAACTCAACATAAGCTGTCGGGTTTTCAACCCTGGAACCCGACCATGCCGTTCTTCGATTTCTCCGCACCGCCCTCGCCCCTGCGCCTGATGAGCGCCGCCGTCCTCGCCGCCACCCTGCTGACCGCTTGCGGCGGCAGCGACGATGACGAAGAGGAGCTGACTCCCCGCACCCTGAGCATGGAAAAGATCGGCGGCTACAACGGCGGCGCGGCCGGCGCGGCGGAGATCACGGCCTATGACGCGGCCAGCAAGCGCCTGTTCGTGGTCAATGGCGCCAACGGCACCGTCGACGTCCTCGACCTGGCCGCCCCAGCCACCCCGAAACTGGTCGGCACCATCAACGTGAGCACCATCGGCAAGGCCGTCAACAGTGTCGCCATCCACGACGGCCTGGTTGCGCTGGCCATCGAAGCGGATCCGAAGACCAGCCCCGGCACGGTCGCCTTCTACAATGCCGCCGACCTCAAGCTCGTCAACAGCGTCAAGGTTGGCGCCCTGCCCGACATGCTGACCTTCACCCCGGACGGCCGCACGGTGCTGGTCGCCAACGAAGGCGAGCCGAACAGCTACGGCCAGGCCGGCTCCGTCGATCCGGAAGGCTCCATCAGCATCGTCACCGTCAACCGCGGCGGCACGCCGACAGTCGCCACCGCCGACTTCCGCGCCTTCAACGGCCAAGAAGCGGCGCTGCGTGCGCAAGGTATCCGCATCTATGGCCCGGGCGCCAGCGCCGCCCAAGACTTCGAGCCCGAGTACATCGCCGTGAGCGAGGACGGTCGCAGCGCCTACGTCACGCTGCAGGAAAACAATGCCGTCGCCATCGTCGACGTCGCCACCGCCAGGGTCACGTCCATCAAGCCGCTCGGTACCAAGAACCACAACGTGGCCGGCATGGGCATGGACGCCTCGGACGAGGACGGCGGCACCAACACCAACAGCGGCACCCCGGCCATCAAGATCGCTCCGCAGCCGGTGAAGGGCATGTACCTGCCGGACGCCATTGCCCGCTTCACCGTCGACGGCGCCACCTACCTGATCACCGCCAACGAGGGCGACGCGCGCGCCGACTGGCCGGGCTTCAACGAAGAGACGCGAGTGCGCGCTCACTGCACCGCCGGCCTCGACCCGGCCGTCTTCGGCGACGCCGCGAACCTGATCCTGGACTCGAACCTGGGCCGCCTGCGCATCACGACCACGCCGAACGGTGGCAGCGCCGGCAAGAACGCGGCCGGCCAGTGCAATGAGCTGTATGCCTTCGGCGCGCGCTCCTTCTCGATCTGGGACAGCAACCTGAACCGCGTCTACGATTCCGGCGACGAGTTCGAGAAGAACACCCAGGCGCTCGCCAACGTGAAGTTCAATGCCAGCAACGACAGCAACGAGCTCGACGCCCGCAGCGCTTCCAAGGGTCCGGAGCCGGAAGGCGTGGTGGTCGGCCGCTTCGGCAAGAAGACCTATGCCTTCATCGGCCTCGAGCGCGTCGGCGGCGTGATGGTCTACGACGTCAGCAAGCCCTCGGCGGCCAGCTACGTCACCTACCTGAACACCCGCACCAGCACCGGCGGCGACTCGGGTCCGGAGGGCCTGGCCCTGATCCCGGCGGATAAGTCGCCGAACGGCAAGCCGCTCCTCATCGTCGGCAACGAAGTCAGCGGTACCACGGCCGTCCTGCAGATCAATCTCGCCTATTGATTCGCTGACAGTTGGCAAATGGGGCTGGCGCCGCCGATAATCGGCGCCATGCCCCACACCATCGCCTCCCCCGTCCACTTCGAACTCGTCATCAAGAAGAGCCGCTTCATCGCCTGCGTCCAGCCCATGCCGGACCGGGCCGGCGCCCAGCAGGTCGTCGCAAGCCTGCGTGCGGAACACCCCGGCGCGGCCCACGTCTGCTGGGCCCTGCTGGCGGGCGGCCAGTCGGCGGCCGTCGACGATGGCGAGCCGAGCGGCACGGCGGGACGCCCCATGCTCGACGTGCTGCGCCACCAGGACCTGGAGGGCGTGCTGGCGACCGTGGTGCGCTACTTCGGCGGCGTCAAGCTGGGCGCTGGCGGACTCGTGCGCGCCTACACGGACAGCGTGGCGCAAGCCCTGCTGCAAGCCCAGAAAATTCCCATCATTAAGCTACAGCGCCTGCGCTGCACGGCGCCGTATGCGCTGGAAGGCATGGTGCGGCGCGAACTCGACGCCGCCGGCGCCCGCCTCGATGAAGTCCTGCACGGCGACGACGTGCAGTTCGACTTCAGCCTGCCCGTGCCGGACGCCGCGCCGCTGCGCACCAGGCTGGACAACGCCGGCCACGGCCGCATCGCCTGGCCCGACATCGAAGAAGACGAGCAGTAAGCTGTATTTCATTTCCCCGCGCTATACCTGCCATCACGACACGAAAGCGGACACACCCGTCCCCGGGGCTCATAATGGCCGGTTCACCCTAAACGTTAGCGCACCTTGAAGAAAAGCCTCGTCCCCCTCGCCCTTGGCGGTTTCGGTATCGGCATGACCGAATTCGTCATCATGGGCATCCTCCCCGACATCGCCGGCGGCCTGCAGATCAGCATTCCCCAGGCCGGCCACCTGATCACCGCCTATGCGCTCGGCGTCGTGGTCGGCGCCCCGACCCTGGTGAGCCTGATGGCGCACCGCCCGCCGCGCAGCGTACTGGTCTGGTTCATGCTGATGTTCACCGTCTTCAATGCGATGTCGGCGTTTTCTCCGAACTATGAGCTCATGATGCTGTCGCGCTTCATGGCCGGCCTGCCGCATGGCGCCTTCTTCGGTGTCGGCGCCGTGGTTGCCGCCCGCCTGGCGGACGAAGGCAAGGTGGCGGCCGCGCTCGCCACCATGTTCACCGGCCTGACGGTCGCCAATGTGATCGGCGTGCCGGCCGGCACCTGGCTCGGCCATAACATGAGCTGGCGCGCCGTCTTCCTGGTAGTGGCGGCTATCGGTCTCGTCACCGTGTTCGCCCTGCACCGCCTGGTGCCGCCGATCGCGGCCAAGGCGCGTACCGGACTCATGCAGGACCTGCGCATCTTCCGCCATCGCGCGCTGTGGCTGGCCCTGGGCATCACCTCGATCGGCACCGGCGGCTTCTTCGCCTTCTTCAGCTATATCGCCCCGCTGCTGACCGACGTAACCCACATCGCCCCGGCGCGCATCCCGATGGTCATGACGCTGGTGGGCATCGGCATGACGGTCGGCGTGCATCTCGGCGGCCGGCTGGCCGACCGGGTGGCGCCGCTGCAGGCGATCGTGATCCTGCTGCTGAGCATGACGACCCTGCTGCTGTGCAATGGCCTGTTCGCGGCGTCGGAGCCGGCCATGCTGCTGCTGGCCTTCGCCACCGGCGCGAATGCGCTTGCGCTGGGCCCGCCGATCCAGGTGCTCCTGATCGCCCACTCACGCGAAGCGGAGATGCTCGGTTCCTCGCTGGGACAGTCGGGCTTCAACATCGGCAATGCCCTGGGCGCCTTCCTGGGCGGAATTCCGCTGACGCTGGGCTATTCCTATGCGTCGCCGCAGTGGGTGGCGGCAGCGCTCGCCTTCAGCGGCGTGCTGCTGGCGCTGGCCATGCTGGCGCAGGGCCGGGTGGCGGCGCGCGCCGCCGCATAAGGCAGGAAAGAAAAGCTCAGGCGCAGGCCTGGGCCGGCAGGCGGCGCTTGCGGCGCGCCGCCACCAGCATGCCGGCGCCGGCGAACATCAGCGCCAGCGTACCCGGTTCCGGCACGTCCGCCGGATCCGGCACGATGATCGGATCGTCCGGAATCACGACTGGCGGTTTGTCGCGGAAACCGGCCAGGTTGACCGGTGTGAAGTAGTGATTTGAGTTGACCTGGATGGTCGAGTTCCAGGTATCGACGATGACCTGGCCATTGATCACGCCCCAATTGGCGTCTACGGTCGCATTCGGCGCGAGCACGCTGCCGATGATGCCCTTCACATTCAGGGACACGGCGTCCGGGAAATTGAACAGCACGTTGTAGTCTTTCAGCGGCTCGAAGCTGACGCCGCCGTCGTTGAAGGTGGCGTTGGCGCCGCTGATGTTGAAGATCAGGGTCTGGCCCTTGACCAGTTTTTCCAGGTTCCAGGTGTGCGAGGTGCGGAAGATGTCTGCCGAAACGTTGAACACGTCCACGCCGCCCACGCCGCTGCCGGTGACAACCGCGCCGCCCCACAGGGTGCCGACCGTGCCGGTGCTCTGCACCTTGGAAAGGTCGTTCGAAAGCGCCTGGTAATAGGCTGCGGCCGCGACGAAGTCGATCGGATTCTCGTTGCTGCGCGGAGGCTGCGCCGCCCATTGCAGGTCAACATTGCCGCCCGCGTACATCTTGCCCTTGTCGATCGAACCGCCCTTCAGGGTCACGTTGCCGCCGGCGACCAGCGCGTACTCGTTCCTGGCGTTCGGATTCGGCGCCGCATTGATCGAGTAGGAGCTGATGTTCACGTTCCCACCCGCCACGACCGTCCCTTCCACATCGCTCGATGTCGCGGAAAAATTCTTGATCGTGTAGATGTTGGCATTGCCCATCATGCTGCCGAGGTCGATGACGCCGGCCTGCGCCGTGCCAGTTGCCAGGATCGCTGCAAGCGCCAGAATCGATCGATTCATGATAATTCCGTAGGGAAATTTTAGATTCTAAATAGTATCACTTTCTCACGCTGTTTACTCTTCAGTTGTTTCTTTTGGGATAGCTTTTAGCCCGCCCACCAGCGATTTCGTCCACACGACTGTTGCAAATTCGCCGTGCAAGCTTGCCAGGGCGGCATCGTGCATCAGTTCAGCGCTGAAGTGCTGCCCGTCCGGTCCGGTGCGTTCGAAGGTGGCCGTGGCATCAGCCACGATGAAGGTGGCGAAGCCGAGGTTGCCGGCCATGCGCGTCGTCGTCGAGACGCAATGGTCCGTAGTCAGGCCGACGATCGCGAGCGTATCGATGCCGGCCGCGCGCAGGCGCGCCTCCAGGTCGGTGCCGATGAAAGCGCTGTTGACGCTCTTGACGATGAGGGGCTCGCCAGGCAGCGGCGCCGCCTCGGGCTTGAGTGCATAGCCGGGGGTGCCCGGCTGGAAGCGTCCCGCGGGGGAGGCCGAACGGTGCTGGATGTGGAAGACCGGGCGGCCACTCGCACGCCAGGCCGCCAGCAGTGTGGCGATGTGGCGCTCGGCGTCCAGGTTGTTGCGCCGGCCCCAGGCAGGGTCGTCGAAGGCTTGCTGCACGTCGATGCTGATCAGGGCGGCGTTGGGTGGCAATGCTTGCATGGCGGTGTCCGGTGGTGGATGGGAGCCGCCATCTTGCGCCGGCGGCTGGCACGACGCCACCGAAATGGCAGATAATGCCCGGCTCGACATGAAGGATTTCGATGGCATGAAGCTGAGTCA
This sequence comes from Massilia sp. BKSP1R2A-1, assembly GCF_050586525.1. Classification (NCBI taxonomy): domain Bacteria; kingdom Pseudomonadati; phylum Pseudomonadota; class Betaproteobacteria; order Burkholderiales; family Oxalobacteraceae; genus Massilia; species Massilia sp. BKSP1R2A-1. The sequence goes on from NZ_JBOBRE010000021.1 coordinate 6,717, forward strand.
ACTGAAGATGCTGGTAGCGGTAGCCGAGCACGGCGGCTTCAGCGCCGCCGCAGCCGAGCTCGGCTGCACGCAGTCGCGCATCAGCCATGCGATCGCCGAACTCGAGGGAGCACTGGGCGCGACGCTGCTGGCGCGCGGGCCGGGCGGCTCGGTGCCGACCGAGGCCGGACGGCGCGTGCTGGCCAAGGCGCGCCAGATGCTGCGCCTGGAGGCCGGCCTGGTCGACGCCGCGCGCGGCGCCGAAGCATTGGAAGCGACCGTGCGCATCGCCTGCTTCCGCAGCGTCGGCACCCACCTGCTGCCCCATGTGCTCGAAGCCCTCGCCAAGACTCACCCGGCGCTGCGCATCGAGATCGACGACGGCGTCGAGGAAAGGCAGGACATCGAGCACGCCCTGCGCGAAGGCCTGGCCGACGTCGGCATCGCCCAGCTGCCGCTGGCGGCCGGCCTGGCTTCCCGTCCCTACCTGCATGACGACTACGTGCTGGTGCTGCCGGCCTCGCTGCCGCCGCAAGCGGGCGGCTGGCCGGCAGGCGACACGCTCCCGCTCATCGGCCTGGCCTGCAGCGGCGCGGCGGAGATGCTGGCGCGCTGCCGCGCCGCCGGCTTCGCCCTGGCGCCCGGCCGGACGCTGTCCAACGACACCAGCATCGCCGCCATGGTCGGCCGGGGAATGGGGTATGCGATCCTGCCGCGCCTGTCGATTTTCCCGGAGCCGCGCGACGTGCGCATCCTGCCCCTGCCCTTGCCGGAACCCGCGCTGGCGCGGCGCCGCTTCGCGATTGCGGCCCTGCCGGCGCAGATGCGCAGGCCAGGCGTGCGCGCCGTCGTGCGCGCGCTGCGCGACCGCCGACTGGCAGCGGCAACACCCGCCGGCCAGGCCGGCATCATCGCCTGGGACTAGTCAGACCAGGGTAGCGTCGCCCAGCGCCTCGGCGGTCTCTTCGGCCTCGGTGCGCAGCAGCTGCAGGGTCGCTTCGTCGAAGGGCAGCGCGCCGGTGGCTTGCGGCGCTTCGCCCAGCGGGGAACCCACCGGCGCCAGGCGGTTCGCCAGCAGCAGGGTGTCGAGCAGGGTGTGCGGCTCGGCGTTCGGCACGCCGTCGCGCAGGGCGCCGATGGCCTCCATCACGGCCGCCGGGATGGCCAGCTTGCGCATGACTTCCACGCTCACCACGTCCTCGCACAGGGCGCCCCAGTTCTCCGGGTCGTCTTCCAGCAGGCCGGGGAATTCGTCGGCGCGCGAGAGCAGGTAGAAGCCGCCGACCTCGTGCACGATGCCGGCGAACAGGGCGGTGTCGGGGTCGGTGCGGGTGACGTGGCGCGCCAGCGCCTGGGCCAGGGAGGCCACGTGGGCGCTGTGGGTCCACAGCTGCTCGGCCTTGGCGCGCAGCACCCGGTCGCCGATGCGGTGGCCGAACTGGCGCACCATCAGGGCCGCGACCAGGCCACGCAGGCGGCGGTAGCCGATGCGCAGCACGGCCGCCCGCACATTGCTCACCTGCCCACCGGCACTGCCGAAGGCCGCGGTATTGGCGAGCGCCACGGTGCGCGCCGCCAGCTGCGGTTCGGACAGCACCAGGCGGATTGCCTCGTCCACATGGCAATCGGGATCGTCGAGCGCCATCTGCAGGCGCAGCACGGCGTTCACGCTGGTGGGAAAGCTGATTTCCCCGCGCGCCGCCTGGGCGGTAATGTAGCCAAAGGCTTCCAGTTTGTTCACATCGGAATTATACCCTTGGCCAACTGATGGGCGCGGCTCGGCCCAGGCAACAAAAAGCCCGCATGCAGCTTGCATGCGGGCGCATGGAGCAATCGCTGCGGCTTACTTGACCTTGATGGTGCTCTTCACCCTGGTCACGCCATCGACGCCCTTCGCCAGTTTCTCGGCGCGGTCCGCTTCGGCTTTCGACTCGACGAAGCCGCTCAGCATCACGACGCCCTTCTCGGTCTCGACCTTGATCGCCAGCGCGCTCAGGTCCGGCTCAGCGGCCAGGCCGGCCTTGACCTTGGCGGTAATGGCGGTGTCCGACATCGCGGTCGCGGTCCTGCTGCCGGCGCGCTCGGTCTTGTCGCCGGCATTCTCGGCGACACGCTCGGTGCGGCCGGTCATTTCGCGGGTCTTGTCGGCCATGTTGCTGGCCGCCTGCCTGGTCTTGTCGACGGCGGCCACGGCGGCGGCGCGGGTCTTCTCGCCGGCACGCTCGAGGGCCGTATCGGCCGTGCCCTTGTTCTCGACCAGGCAGGCGGTCTTGCTGCCCTTCTCTTCGCACTTCTGGACCGCGGCGGCCTTCACCGGATCCCTGGTGTCGGTGCTGGCGATCAGGCCGGCGCTGCCCGCGGTCGCGGCGGTCGCGCCGCTGCCGCCGACGGTAGCGGCAGTGCTCTCGCGGCCGGCCTTGGCATCGGCCAGCGCGGCGGTGCGCACCGACTTGGCATTGTTCTGGCAGCTGTCCTTCTCGTTACCCTTCAGCAGGTCGCACTTCTCTTCGGCCACCTCGTACTCGGCATCGGCCAGCTTGCGGCGCGCGGCTTCGAGATTGGACGGGGTGTTGTCGTATTTCGTGACGGCGGCCAGTTCGGCGCGGGCGCGGGCGGCGTCGGCCTGCTCTTCGCACACGTCTTCATCCTTGAGCGCGTCGCATTTCTGCTTGGCCGCCTTATGGTCGGCCTCGATCTTCTGCATGGCCGTGCGGTAGGCGGCGCTGTCGGTCTTGGTCTGGGCCGCGGCGGGCGCTGCCGCGATGGTGGCGCCGGCCACCGAGGCCAGCAGCGTTGCGATGAGCTTGTTCATATCGATGTCCCTTGTGCTCGGTTGTTGTGATGGCGTCCATTAAACGCCCCACGGCAAGGAACATCTGTGCGACAACGTACGCTGCTTCGGAAAACCGTATGTACCGTGTGTCCCCGGGGCCTATTGGCCGTCCAGCAGTCCTGCGCGCCAGAGGCCGTCGGCGTCCTCGAACGGGGCGCCGGACTTGCCGAAACGGGCGCCGTCGCCCGCCAGCTTCACCCAGGCGCGGGTGTCGTGGCTGCTGCGCGGCACCGCGACCTTGTCGCGCAGGCCGGCCAGCCAGCGGTAGACGCGCGCGTACTCGTCCGGACTGCTCTGCATGGTCCAGGCCAGGGCGGCGAGATCCGCGAAACCTTCCTCGCGGCGCGTCTCGCGCATGGCTTTGGAGGCCGCCAGCAGCGAAGCGTTGCCCGCGCTTTCCTCATTCACTTCGACGAAGCCAGCTGGCAACTCGTGCCAGGCGCCTTGCACCCGGCGCCAGCAATGGGCGATCTCGTGCGCCGCCATGGCGGCGATCAGGGCGCCCTGCTCGGCTTCGGGCACGCCGGCCAGCACGGTTTCCGCATCCGGGTTGTTACGCAGGGACATGACCAGCTTGCAGCGGCCATTGTCGAAGCCCATGGCCAGCGGCACGTCGTTGGGACGGGGTTGCGGTTGCACGGTGATGTCGAGCGGCAGCTTGAGCTGCTGGGAATAGGCCAGCACGGGGCCGGCGGCCTTGAGCCAGCGCTGTTCCAGCGCGGTCAGTTCAGCGGCTTGCAGGGCCGGGGCCGCGCACAGGGCGGCAAGCAGGAGAGGCTTGAGCATGATGATGATGCTTTCGTGGACGATGAAATGCCTATCGGCAATTCTAGCCCCAGATCAAGCCCTGCTTTGAGGAAAATATTGCTCCGTGTCAAGAAGAGCAAACTTGTCAAATCAGCCCGCTACGCCGGCGCTGGGGGCCGGCGCGTCGAGCGCGCGCGCCAGCCGCTGGGCGCCCTGTTCGAGGGCCGTGGCGGCCGATGCCGCACGCAGCAGCGCCGTCTCGCGGCGCGCCGTCTCGAGCAGTTCGGCGCCCGGGACGATGGCCGACATTACCGAGGTCACCCGGGCCGCCGCATCGGCGATCGCGCCAAGGGAGCTTGCTTCTTCCTGCTGGGCGGCCGGGCTGGCGAGCAGCTGCCGGATGTCGCGGGCGACGGAGGCGGCGCGCTGCGCCAGCGCCCGTGCTTCGTCTGCCGCGCCGCCCTCGTGGACGCCGTTCCTGACCGCTTCCACTGCGGCGTCGAGGGCCAGGATGTTCGCCTGGAAGGCGATGCCATCGATGGCGCCGACGATCTCGTCCGCATTCTTCGTCGGGGGCGGCGCAATCACGGCAAGCACTGACGCGCTCGCCTCAGGCTCCGACGCCTTGCGCGCCAGGGCGCGGGCGACGAACCAGGCCGCGGGCACCGTCGCCGCCAGCGCGGCCAGGCACAGCGCCGCCATCCAGCCGGCGAAGCTCGATGCCAGTCCGCGCGCCGCGCCCATGCCGTCGCCGGCGAGCTTGTCCTCGACTTCGATGAAACGGGTGAGGCTGGCCATCCAGTCGGCGAAGGCCGGGCCGGCCTGCTGGGTCAGCAGGCTGGCGGCTTCTTGTGGATTACCTTGCGCATGCAAGGCGATGACGCGTTCGAGCAGCGGGCGCGCGCGGCGCTCCTGTTCCTTGATCGCGGCCAGCGCCTTCTTTTCCTCGGGCTGGACGTCGGGCAGTTCGTGGAACAGGGCGTCCAGCGGCGAAGCGGCGCGGGCGTAATTGTCGCTCAGGGTCGTGATGCGGTTGATGGGGCCGGCCGCGGCGGCGGCATCCGGCGCCAGCACCACGTCGCGCAGGGCGGTGGCGCGCTCGCGCACGCTGCCGCGCATCTCCGTGGCGTGGCGCTGCTTGGCGCGGGCCATGCCTTCGGCTCCGTCCAGCAGGCTGCCGATCTGGCCCACGCGCACGATGGCGAGTACGCTCAAGGCAATGATCAGGAGGAGGAAGGCGCCGTAGCCGATGGCCAGTCGCGCGCCAATCGAGGTGGGCTTCGTCGTCATGTCGTGGTATCTGTCAGCACCGTGGGATGGCGATAAGGGCACGCGGTGCGCGCCAATACTTTCCCTCAGGCAATGCAGTCACTATAACATGGCGCTGTATGGATTGACGGGGCCTTCAGTTTAAGTTAAGTAAAAAGCAGCCCAAGTGTTGCGTCGTTGCCATGCGGGCGGCCGCAGCCGCCCGCGTCTCCCACCTTCTCTTGCTATTTCGTCAGCGACGCCGCCGTCACGAAGGACGGACGGATATCGTTCGGCACCGAGGACTTCAGGCGGTCGAGCGCCTTCTGCACTTCCGGACGGATCACCACGTATTTCGCCATCATGGCCTTGGCACGTGCATAGTCGCCGGTCGCCTCGATGGTGAGGAATTCGCGGTCCAGGTCAATGACGGCCTGTTTGATCTTCTTGAAGTCGACCGAGAAGGTGCCGTCGCCATTGGCGACGAAGCCGCCCTTGTCGAGCAGGTAGTTCATCTGGATCGCCATGCCGCGCGCGTGCGAGGAGGTCAGGCCGAAGTGCAGCGTGCGGAAGCTCGAGGCCAGGAAGGTGTTGTACAGCTTGCGCTCGGCTTGCACGCCCTGCCCCAGCGTTTCCTTCAGCAGGCCCTTCTCCATCATGTAGCCGAGCGCCCACAGGCCGGTGATGTCGGCCTTGGCTTCCTCGATGGTGGAATAGGTATCCTTCAGGTCCTGGCGCGGCGTCGATTCCTTGCCATCCTTTTTGGTGTGGTGCGGGCCGAGGCCGTGCATGATCTCGTGCGCCAGGATGTGGGTGAAGAAGGAATCGAAATCGAGGTCCTTCTGGTCCTGGGCGCGCAGCACCAGTTTCGAGATCGGCTTCAGGGTCGATTCGAACTTCGCCTCCTGCACGTTCTTGAGCATCACGCGCTTGGAGCCGCGTTCGCGGATCACGCGCTCGTCGTTGGGCAGGTTGTAGGCGGCGGTCTGCACGCCCATATTGCCGTCGCCGGCGCCATAGACTTCATTCACCACGACCATCGGGGCGATCGCGCCGACCTTCGGGTTGCGGTACTGCTTGTCCAGCGGGAGGTTGTCCTCGAGTTCCTGCAGGTGTTTGCCGAAGAAGGCCAGCTTCTGCGTCTCCTTCTGGTCGCGGATGCTCACATACGCTTCGAAGGCGGCCTTGTAGCCGAACAGCTCGTCGTTATAGGTCTCGTAGGGGCCGATGGTGATGTCGACCGGCGAATCCAGGTCCATCCAGGCGAAGTCCGAGGCCAGGTAGTCATTGGAAAGGAAGGCGTCGGCGCGCAGGGTCAGGAATTTCTTGAGCGAGGCGTTATCGGTGGCGGCGGCCGCTTCGCGCAGCAGCTTGGCCAGCTTTTCCAGGTCCGCGCGGTATTCGTCGGAATACTTCACGGTCTTGAACTTGCCGTCCGGGCCGATGCGGATCACGGTGAAGAACCACTGGGCATCGGCCTTCTGCGCGGCAGGGAGGCCGTTCATCCAGCCCTCCAGCGCGGCCTTGCTGGCATTCTCCGGATAGAAGTTGGCGCCTTCCGGTTTCTTGGCCGGAATCTTGATGCCGGCATATTCAGGCGGCATGAAGGAGCGGTTGTCGTCGAGCGAGGACCAGGGCCCCTTGTTCAGCCAGAAGGCGTTCAGGCGCGCGCGGCCCAAGGGCGTCTGGTCCTTCTGCAGTGCGGCCCACAGGGCCTCGTTGCCGGACCAGCGCTGGCGCAGCTGCAGGGTGTCGACGATCTTCGCCGCTTCGATCAGCTTGGCGATGGCGGCGCGGTCGCCCCTGGACAATTTGGAGGTATCGGCCTTCAGTTCGGCCGGCGCGAAGCGCTTGGCCATGGTGTCGAGTTGCGCGACGGTGGCGGGTTCGGCATAGGCAGTACCGATGGCCGCGAACAGCACGAGGGGTGCGAGCAGTTTGTTCATGATGTCTCCAGTGTTCGAATTATTTGAATTATTTGTTGAGCTTGGGGCCGGTGTACTTCATCAGCAAGCCCTTCGGCCCCACCGCCCAGCCCTGGCTCGGACTGGCGAAACCGACCGTGTTCATCGGCGTCGTGTCGAGTGCGGTCCAGTTGCGGCCGCCATCCGTCGAATAGCCCGATCCGGCCAGGCCGGCGGCGACCAGCGCGCGCTGCGCACCCGGCACCGGCACCACGACGGACATGTATCCGGCGGGAGCCACTTCGACCGGGGTCCACGTTGCGCCGCCATCGCCCGTATGTGCGCCGTTGATGCCGGCCATGCGGGTCTCCTTGTAGTCGCCGCCGGCGGCGAAGCCCTCCTTGCTGTTCAGGAAGGCGACCGAGAACACGCCGCGTGCGGGCGCACCGGCGGGAATGGGCGTCGAGGCCGCGCGCCAGGTCTTGCCGCGATCGGAAGAATGGAAAACGCGCGCGCTGGCGCTGCCGCCGGTGGCGATCCAGGCGTCGTTCGCGCCGGCCACGGTGAGGCAGGTGCCGCTGGCGGCGAAAGCGCCTTCGTTCGGCATCGCTTCGATGCCCTTGGCCGCGACTTCCTGCCAGGAGAGGCCACCGTCAACCGTCGTGTAGACCTGGAAGCTGCCCTTGACCGGGTCGCCGAACAGGATGCCGTTGTCCTTGTCCCAGAAGGCCATCGCATCCCAGAAGCCATCCGGCACCTGGTTCGTGGTGACCAGCTTCCACGTCGCCCCGCCGTCCGTCGTGCGGTAGATGCGCGAGGCCGCGCCGGGCCCCGCCCCCATCACGATAGCGGTCCTGGCGTCGAAGGCCTGGATGTCGCGGAAGTCGATCTTGTCGGCCTCGGGCACCTGCATGGCCTGCCATTGCTGGCCGTCGACCGTGCGCAGGACCGTGCCCTTGGCGCCGCTGGCCCAGGCCACCTTGTCGCTGACGACCGACAGGCCGCGCAGTTCGGCGGCCGTGCCGCTCGGGACGGCCTGCCAGGATTGGGCGAAGGCCGCGCTGGAAACCAGGAGGGAGGCGGTGATCAGGGCACGTGCAGGCAGGGACATGGGGCGGATCCTCGTATGGTTGAGTGATCGCCCATTGTAGCCTGCGCCTTCGTAGGGTGGTCGGCTCTGCCGACCGCGCGTTCAGCTCCGGTGTGAGCTGCTACTGCGCATCCGTGAGTTGAACGCGCGGTCGGCGAAGCCGACCACCCTACTGCGCCTTGGCGATGGTGGCCAGCGGCTCGCCCTGCTCCCAGCCGCCGCCGAGGGCGCGCGCCACGGCGACGGTGGCAAGCAGGCGCTGCGTGCGGATCTGCGCCGCCGCACGGTCGGCCGCCAGCGCATTGCGCTGGGCGTCGGTCACGTCGAGGTAGGTCGACACGCCGCGTTCGTACCTGGCCTGCGCCACCAGCAGGGCGCGCGCGGCGGCCTGCTGCGACTGCGCCTGCACATCGCCCTGCTGCTGGCGCTGCTGCACGTCCGACAGCGCGTCCTCGACTTCGCGCAGCGCGGTCAGGAGGCGGGTCTGGTGGTTGGCCACCGCTTCTTCGTAGCGCGCTTTCGACAGCGCCAGGTTGGCGCGGTTGCGGCCGCCGTCGAAGACCGGCAGCGACAGGGCCAGCGGGCCGAAGGAGAACTGGCGCGCGCCGCCGCTGGCGAGGTCGCGCAGGTGCTCGGAGGCGTAGCCGAAGTTCGAGGTGAGCGAGAGCGATGGATAGAAGGCGCCTTCGGCCACGCCCACCTGGGCGTTCGCGGCCTTCAGCTGGGCGACGCTGGCGGCGAGATCGGGACGCTGCCCCACCAGGCTGGCCGGCAGGCCGACCGGGATGCCCGGCGGCTGCGGCAGCTGGGCGCCCGGCGCGCTCGCCAGGAGCGGCGCGCTCGGCGAGGCCCCCACCAGGGTCGCGAGCGCGTGCTCGACCGCGTTGCGCTGGCGCTGCACCTCGTGCAGGTCGGCTTCGGCATTGGCGCGTTCGATGCGGGCGCGCGAGACGTCCAGCTCATTGGACAGGCCGGCCTTGAAGCGCGCCTCGACCAGCTCCTGGGCTTCGCGGCGGGCAGCGAGCGCGCCGCGCAGGATGGCCAGCTCGGTGTCCAGGCCGCGCAGCTGCCAGTAGTTCGATGCCACCTGGCTGGACAGCAGCAGGATCACGCCGTCGCGGTCGTCCTGGGCCGCCAGGGCCTGGGCGTCGGCCGCTTCGACCACGCGGCGCACGCGGCCCCACAGGTCGAGCTCATACGAGAGCGAGGCGCCGACACTGAAATGATTGCCCTCGATCGAGCGGCCGCCGAGCGCGATGCCCTGCGCCGTTTCGGCGGAGGTCCGCGAATTCGAGATGCCCGCGCTCACGGCCAGGTTCGGCGCCTGGCCGGCGCGCACCACGCCCAGCTGGGCCTGGGCCTGCAGCAGGCGCTGCGCGGCCGCCTTCACGCCCGGGTTGTCGCGCAGGGCGCGGCTTTCGAGCCCGTCGAGGGTGGCGTCGCCGAACACGGTCCACCACCGGGCCGGCAGGCGCGCCGCCTCGCTGGCGGCTGCCGCGTGGCGCCAGGATGCATCGGGGGCGCCGGCGGGCGCCTTGAAGTCGGGGCCGATGGTGGTGCAGCCACCCAGGGCCGCGGCAAGCGCGGCGATCAGTACAGTATTCTTCAGCATATCCATTCTCTCTTTCAGTGCGCGCCGGAAGCGCCGCCCGGGGACTTCACCTTGTCGGCCAGCCAGATCGCCGCGATGCAGGCGATCAGCACGACGCCGATGATCCAGAAGCCGTCGTTATAGGCCATCACATAGGACTCGCGCCGCACGAGGCGGTCCACCATGGCCAGGGCCTGATTCGCGGCCGTCGCCGGGTCCATGCCGCCGGCGATGAAGCCCTGGGTCAGCGCATCCAGGCGCTGCTGGGTCGCCGGCGCGTAGTGCGACACGGATTCGCCCAGCATCGCCGAGTGGAAGTGCTCGCGGTTGGTGAGGCTGGTGGCCAGCAGCGCGATGCCGATCGAACCGCCCAGGTTACGGGTCATGTTGAACAGGCTCGAGGCCGAGGGCATGTCCTGCGGCGGCAGTCCCTGCATCGCGAAGTTCGACAGGGTCAGCATCACGAAGGGCTGGCCGATCGCGCGGATCACCTGGGTCCACATCAGCTGGTCATAGCCGGTGCTGGCGTCCATGAAGGCGTTCATCAGGCAGGAGCCGCCGAACAGCAGCAGGCCGAAGGAGCACAGGATGCGGTTGTCGACCTTCGAGGACAGCGCGGCGGCAAAAGGCATCACGAACAGCTGCGGCAGGCCGACCCAGGCGATCACCTCGCCGATCTGCATCGGCGTGTAGCCCGCGATCTGGCCCAGGTAGAGCGGCAGCAGGAACGACGATCCATACAGCCCCATGCCGATCACGGCCGACAGCACGGTCGCGACCAGGAAGTTGCGCTGCCCGTAGAGGCGCAGGTTCACGAAGGGGTCGGGGCGCGAGAAGCTCAGCGCCACCCAGCCCAGGATGCCGACCAGGGACAGCGAGGCGAAGGTGACGATGAAGGAAGATTCGAACCAGTCCTTCGAATTGCCCTCTTCCAGGAAGATCGTGAGGCAGGCCAGGCCCATCGCCATCAGGCCGATGCCGAGCCAGTCGGCCTTGAGCAGCGCGCTGACATTCGGCTTTTCCTTGTCCAGGCCGTACACCATGCCGGCGATCAAGAGCACGCCCGGCACCCAGTTGATGTAGAAGATCGAGGGCCAGCCGTAGAGTTCGGACAGGTAGCCGCCCAGGGTCGGGCCCATGGCCGGGGCCAGCGTGGCGGTGAGGCCGAAGATCGCCATGCCGGCCGCGCGCTTCGACGCCGGCAGCCGGGTCACCACCAATGTGAGCGCCATCGGGATCAGGGCGCCGCCCGTGAAGCCCTGCAGCATGCGGAACACGATCATGCTTTCCAGGTTCCAGGCCGCGCCGCACAGCGTCGAGAAGACCAGGAACAGGACGGTGGTCCCGATCATGTAGAGGCGGGCGCCGAAGGCGCGGGTGAACAGCGCCGTCATCGGGATCACGACGATTTCCGCGCACAGGTAGGCGGTCGAGATCCACGAGCCCTCTTCCTGGGTGGCCGACAATGTGCCGAGGATGTCGCGCAGCGAGGAGTTGGTGATCTGGATGTCGAGCACCGCCATGAAGGCGCCCAGCATGCCGGCCGCCACCGCCATCCAGGTGCGCGCATCGATGTGGGCGCCGTTGGCCGGCGCGCCCGGCACGGCGGCGGGCACGGCTGCCTTGCCAAGACTGGTCATCGCGGTTCCTTAGCGGGCGCTGGCGGTCTGGGTGTGGGCGGTCTTCTGGCCGAGCGCGACCTCGGCCACCACCGACATGCCCGGCACCAGGCGGCCGGCGTACTTCTTCACGTCCTGCGGGTCGAGCACGATCTTGACCGGCACGCGCTGGACGATCTTGGTAAAGTTGCCGGTGGCGTTATCGGCCGGCAGCAGGGCGAACTGGTTGCCCGAGGCCGGCGAGAAGCTGTGCACGCGGCCGACCAGGTGCTTGCCCGGCAGCGCGTCGACTTCGAGTTCCACTTCCTGGCCCGGCTCGAGGCCGGCCAGCTGGGTTTCCTTGAAATTGGCGGTCACCCAGACATCGTCCTCGACCACGGCCAGCAGCTGCTGGCCCGGCTGCACACGGGCGCCGACTTCGACGCTGCGCTTGCCGATGCGGCCCGCGACCGGCGCCACGATGCGGTTGTAGGCCAGCTGCTGCTGCGCGTCCTTCAGCTGCGCCTGCAGCACCTTGACCTGGGCCCCGAGCACGTCGCGGCCGGCGGCGGCTGCCAGCACCTGCGCCTGGGCGGCGCTGGCGCTGTCGCGGCGCGCGGTTACGTCGGCCTGGGCCGAAGCGCGCGCGGCGCTGGAGGCGTCCACCTCGGCCTTCGAGACGGCCTTCATGGTGTCGTTGTACAGCTGGCCGAAGCGCTCGGCGTCCTGGCGCGCGCGCACCAGCTGGGCCTCGGCCTGTTTCACCTGGGCGCCGGCGGCCGCGGCCTGGGCCTTCACCTGGGCGATCTGCGCGTCGGCCTGGGCCATCTGCTGCCGGACGCTGGCGATCTGCGCCTCGATCTGCTCGACGCGTACGCTGTGGTCGGCCGGGTCCAGCTCGGCGATCACGTCGCCGGCCTTGACCATCTGGTTGTCGTCCACCAGCACGCGGGTGACGACGCCGGCCACGCGGCTCGAGACCGGGTGCACACGGCCGGTCACGTAGGCGTTCTCGGTCTCCACATAGTGATGGCTGCGATACCACATGCGGCCGCCCGCCCCGAGGGCGACGAGGGCGATCACCGCCACCACGCCGAGCACGCGCTTGTTGGGTGGCGTCTTGCCGGGTGCAGCGGGTGCTTGCGCTTGCTGGGCTGGCGGCTGCGCGGCCGGGGTGTGCGATTCTGCCATGGCGGTCAAACTCCGAAGAAAAATGAAATGGGGCGATCGCATTATTCGACAAGGCGTGGGCCAAGTCAAGAAATGAAACGGTTGCATTTCATTTTTAGGTGCATTACTCTACCCTCCATGAGTAAAGACCTTCCCGAGTCCAGCCAGCCCCTGAAATCGGCCGGCCGCCCCAAGGCGTCCGAAGTCGAGGCGCGCACCCGCGAACTGATCGATGTCGCCGGCTGCCTCTTCCTGAAGCATGGCTATACCGGCGTGAGCCTGGAAGCGATCGCGCGCGAGGCGCGGGTCGCGGTGCGTACCATCTATGTGAAGTTCGGCGGCAAGGCCGGTCTGCTGAAGGCCGTGCTGGCGGCGCGGCGCGAGCGCTTTTTCCCGGTCGGCAAGATGGATGTCGACCAGCGTCCGCTGCGCGAAGTCATCGGCGAGTTCGCCGGCTATTTCTACGACATGCTGTGCGAACCGGATGCGATGGCCCTGCAGCGCGTGGTGATCGCGGAGGCGGGCAGCAATCCGGAACTGGCCGAGGCCTTCTACGAAGCCGGCCCGCGCGCCACCCGTGAGATGCTGGAGCGCTATTTTGCCCGGCCCGACATCCGCGCCCAGCTGCGTCCCGATGTGCCCGTGGCCCTGCTCCCTTCGCACCTGATCGCCTGCATCAACGGCGACCCGGTCATGCGTTTCCTGTTTCCGCGACAGCAGCCCAGCCACGAAGAAGCCCGGCGCCTACTTTCTGATCGGCTAGAGCTCTTTTATCACAGCATTCTTTGACCAGATGGTCAAAAAACGGTCTGTGCGGCATCGCACCGACCCGAAGCGTATTTTTATGTCAATATGGCATCCTTACCAAAGGAGGATGTCATGAACAAAAAAACGACAGCGGCAGTTCGCCGCGAGGAGGAAGCATGAGCAAGTCTTCCCGATACGAGTGGCGCGACCAGCAGGCCGCCCTGCAGGAGCGCATGAAAGGTTTCCTCCAGAACCCGAACAACGAACAGCTGGAAGCGGTCGTCGCCGACATGCGTGCTTATGCCGCCGCCGCAAAGGCAGGGACCATCGATATCCCGGAACGCTTCATCGCATTCAGCTGACAGCTGCAACGCTGAACGAACAGGCAGAGCTGCCGCCCCGCGCAAGCCGGGCGGCTTTTTTTTAGCCGCTAGGCCAGGGCCGGCGCCGGGTCCGACCGGGACTGCGTCTCGAAGTCGTAGAGCCGCGTCAGGCAGTAGACCTTGCGCGGCGCGCGGTGGCGTTCGTGGATTTCGCGGGTCACGACCTCCACGCGGCGCGGCTGGGCGGCCACCTGGCGCGGATCGATCGCATCGAGCGCGCCATCGGCGAAGCGCGCCGCCAGTTGCTGGGAAATCGTGCCGTGGACAAGGGTCGGCGCGCCATGCACGGTGGTCTTCAGTTCGAAACAGCGCGTTTCGGGCAGGACGAATACCGTCCCGATGTATTCGTGGCCGTGTTCGTACATTGCAGTCTCCCTTTGTCTTGACACGCGACCGGCGGCAAAGCGGCTTGCCGCCACACCCTCCCATCATAGCGTCAATACGATCGTGGCAACCCCGGCACGATTGAAACGGCGCGCCGGCCGCTCAAGCCGCCTGTTTGAGCCATCCGCGCGGCGACATCCCCATCCGTGCGGTAAACGCGCGCGTGAACGTGGACGGACTGGTGAATCCGGTCTGCTCACTGACCAGCTTGACCGGGATGCCTTGCCGAAGCAGGCGGCCGCCGAGCGCAATGCGCCAGCGGCTGAGGTACTCGCCGGGCGGCATCCCGACGACATTCCGAAAATGCTCGGCGAAGGCGGCGCGCGACATGCACGCAACGGTCGCCAGCGTCTGCAGGGTCCACGGTTCCTGCGGGCGTTCGTGGACCGCGGCCAGGGCCAGCGACAGCTGCCGGTCGGCCAGCCCGGAGAGCAGCCCCGGGGAGAGGCGTCCGCTGTCGAACTCGCGCCGCATCAACTGCACCAGCAGCACGTCGCACAGGCGGTCCAGCACCAGCTCGCGTCCGGGCGCCGCGCCTCCCGCTTCGCCAAACAGCATCTCCAGCGTCGCCCCCAGAACAGGAGCTTCGGACAGCGGCATGTGCACGCACGCGGGCAGCAGGCGCGCCAGGGGATTGGCCATGCCTTCTTCGAACACGATGTCGGCGCACAGCAACGATGCGCTGCGCCCCTCCGGGATGCGCAGGAGATGGCTCATGCCGCGCGGATAAAAGACCAGCGACGGCTCGTCCGCCAGGACCCGGCCGCCGTCCTCATGCACGAATTCCACCGGTCCGCGCCGCACCAGGTGCAGATGGCCGGACATGCCGTTATGGCGGAAATGGCTGGTATCGCAGAAATCGCCGTTGAAGAAAACCCGGGCATGGAAGGCGTGGCGCCCCAGAAGCTGTGACAGTTTGTCCATTTAATCAGATATCGACGCTTTGCAATCTTATCTGGACGATATGCAAAGTTGCCACATGGAAATTTATCGAATTTGGGTAGAAAATGCTTCTCCTTTAACGGCAACCCGCCGTTTTTCTTTCGCCTTTTTCGAGACCATGAAAAACCTCCGTATCAAACACATCATCACGTCGGTCACCAGCGCCCTCATCGTCGTGACCGTCGCGGTGGGCGGCCTCGGCTACTATGCGACCCAGCAATCCGTCGACCTGCTCGAGAATCTCGCCCTGCGCGGCGCCAAACAGCAAACGGCGCTGGCGACCATCGCCTACCATATGGAAACCAATCGCAGCCAGCTCCTGCAAGCTCTCCAGCATAATCCCGAGAGCAAATATGCGGTGATGCACGATCATCCGCTGGCGAATCATTTCAATAGCATCAACGCCAACACCGCGGCGCTGAAAAAGGAGCACGCAACCCTGCTGGCCTCCCTGCGACGCCCCGAGACGAAGGAAGCGATCGCGCGCTGGGAAAGCGCCAGCGACGGCTTCGGGATCGACCTGGTCACCAAAGCCTCCCATGCACTCGAGGACGGCAACTGGGAACTCGCGCAGTCGCTGCTGATCCGCCAGATCAACCCGACCTACCTGAAAGGCCAGCAGGCCTACGCAGGCCTGCAGGATTTCATGAGCACCCGCGACGCGCGCCGCAGCGAAGAACTGCATGAACGCCTCGACCTCCTGAACATGCTCAGCATCGGGGCGATCCTGTTCGCCGTGCTGCTGGCGGCGGGCGCCACCGTCTATCTGGTGCGCGCCATCACCCGTCCGCTCGACATCGCGGTGGAGGCGGCGCGCCGGGTGGCCGGCGGCGACCTCGGGACCCGCATCACGGTCGATTCGAAGAACGAGTTCGGCCAGCTGCTGTCTGCCCTGCGAGAGATGACGGCCAGCCTGGCCGGCATCGTGGGCGAAGTACGCAGCGGCAGCGAGATCATCGCCAGCGCCTCGAGCCAGATCGCGATGGGCAATATGGACCTGTCCTCGCGTACCGAACAGCAGGCCAGCTCGATCGAGGAAACCGCGGCTTCGGTCGAG
The DNA here is from genome assembly GCF_050586525.1 of Massilia sp. BKSP1R2A-1. Classification (NCBI taxonomy): domain Bacteria; kingdom Pseudomonadati; phylum Pseudomonadota; class Betaproteobacteria; order Burkholderiales; family Oxalobacteraceae; genus Massilia; species Massilia sp. BKSP1R2A-1. The sequence goes on from NZ_JBOBRE010000021.1 coordinate 22,390, forward strand.
GAACTCACCACGACGGTGCGCCAGAACGCCGACAATGCGCGCCAGGCCAATGGCCTGGCGGCGACGGCATCGCATGTCGCGACCCGCGGCGGCGCCGTCGTCGCCGAGGTCGTGAACACCATGGGGGCCATCAACGAGTCGGCGCGCAAGATCGTCGACATCATCGCCGTCATCGACGGCATCGCGTTCCAGACCAATATCCTGGCGCTGAACGCCGCCGTCGAGGCGGCCCGGGCCGGCGAACAGGGCCGCGGCTTCGCCGTGGTCGCCTCCGAAGTGCGCAACCTGGCGCAGCGCTCGGCCAGCGCGGCCAAGGAAATCAAGGCATTGATCACCGATTCGGTCGACAAGGTCGACAGCGGCACCCAGCTGGTGAGCCAGGCCGGCGCCACCATGGAGGACATCGTGCAGAGCGTGCGCAGGGTGGCCGACATCATGGGAGAGATCACGGCGGCGAGCAGCGAGCAGAGCGCCGGTATCGAACAGATTCACCAGGCCATCAGCCAGATGGACCAGGTGACCCAGCAGAATGCGGCGCTGGTCGAGGAAGCCGCCAGCGCGGCCCAGTCGCTCGAGGAAAGCGCAGCCAGCCTGGCCCAGCGCGTCAGCGTGTTCAGGACGGGTGAGGAAACCGCGCAGCCGGCGACACGCACGGCCGCCATCCGGCCGGCCGCCGGCCGCGTTGCGCCAGGCCAGTTGGCCTGGTCGGCGGCCTGACCCCTGCAACTCGCGCCGGCGCCACGCATTTCGCGCCGGCTCCCCGCCGCTTCGTCGCAAGCCGGGACCGGGCGGCCGGCGCCTCGCTAGAGTGGCTCCATCGACAACCGATGGAGACCACGACCATGAACCCGCTCCGCAGCGCCGCCTGCCTCGCCCTCAGCCTCACCAGCCTCTCTGCCCTGCCGGCCTGCGCCGCCGACCTCACCGTGCGCGTCGCCGACATCCCGTCCGCCCAGGGCAGCATCATGGTCGCCGTCTACGACGCCCAGGCCAACTTCCTGCGCCGCCCGGTGCAGAGCGCACGCGTGGATGCCGCCGCCGGCACCGTCGACATCGTCATCAAGGACCTGCCGGCGGGCGGCTATGGCATCGCCGTGTTCCATGATGCCAACGGCAACGGCAAGATGGACAGCAACGTCATGGGCGTCCCGGTCGAAGACCACGCCTTCAGCAACAATGCGCGCGGCACCATGGGCCCGCCCAGCTTCGAACAGGTGAAGTTCAGCCTGCCGGCCGCGGGCGCCACCGCCACCATCAGCCTGCGTTGAGGAGCCGGACATGGACCGTCGCCGCTTTCTCGGAGGACTGGGCGCGCTCACCCTGGCCAATGCCGCCCGCGCCGACCAGGAGACGTTCCGGCGCTTCCACGCCGCGCTCGAACGCAATCCCAGCCTGGGCGTGTACGCCGACACGGTCGGCAGCCAGCTTGGGGAAGCGGCGATCGGCGGCCGCATCCCGAAGGACCTGCAGGGCAGCTTCTACCGCAACGGACCGGGGCGCTTCGAGCTGGGCGGCGAGCGCTACCACCACTGGTTCGACGGCGACGGTTTCGTGCAGCGCTGGACCATCGCTGGCGGCAAGGTCCGGCACCAGGGGCGCTTCGTCGAGACGCGCCGCTACCTCGACGAGTCGCAGGCCGGCGAGTTCCTCTACCCGGCCTTCGGCACGTATGTCGCGCGCCGGGGTTTCCGCGACAACGACACCCTGAACGCGGCCAACACCAACCTGGTGCCGCTGGATGGCCGCCTGTATGCGCTGTGGGAAGGCGGCTCGGCCTACGAGGTCGATCCCGAGACGCTGGCGACAAAAGGCGTGAAAACCTGGCGCGACGACCTGCGCGCGATGCCGTTCTCGGCGCATCCGAAACTCGATCCGCAGGGCGGCATGTGGAATTTCGGCGCCCTGCCCGGCTCGAGCCGCATCGCCCTCTACCAGATCGGCGCCGACGGCGCGGTAGTGCGCACCGGCCTCGTCGAGGTGCCGCAGCAAGCCATGGTGCATGACTTCGCGGTCAGCAGCAAGCACCTGATCTTCCTGATCCCGCCCTACGACCTGAAAGAGGGCAAGGAACTGAGCTTCGCCGATCGCCACGTCTGGGCCGGCGACGGCCCCGCCGCCCGTCCGCTGCGCGTCGTCGTGGTGACCAAGGACACCCTCAAGGTGCGCCAGGTCTTCGAACTGCCGCCGCGCATGGTCTTCCACTTCGGGAATGCCTGGGAAGACGGCGCCTGCACCCGCTTCGACACGGTGCTGCACGAAGGCGACGTGCTGAAAGACCTGGGCAGCCTGATGGCGGGCGAGCAGCGCGCCAACGCGCAGGGGCGCAGCGAGGCGGTGCAGATCTGCCTGGACTACGAAGGCCGCCGGGCGCGGGTGAGCCGCCTGCTGGGCCCCAGCGAATTCCCGCGCGTGTCCCCGCTGGTGGTCGGCGGCCGCCACCGCAGGCTGGTGCTGCTGGGCAGCGACAAGCACAAGAGTTCGGCCCGGCTGGATACCGTGAACCTGGTCGACCTCGACAGCGGCAAAGTCGACGGCTACCGCTTCGACGCGGGCTGGCAGGTCGAGGAACACGTGCTGGTCCCGCGCCGCAATGCGCGGTCGGAGACCGATGGCTACCTGGTGGGCGTGGCCCAGGATCTCAGGAAAGGCGTGGGCGTGATGACGGTCTTCGATGCGGCGCGCGTGAGCGCCGGACCGGTGGCGCTGGCGCGGCTGCCCTATCGCACGCCGCACTGCTTTCATGGTAATTTCTTGTCTGCATGATTACCACCGCCCACCTCAGGCGCGGCCATCCGCTCGAACTGATTCCCCTGTTCCGCCGCTGGCCGCCCTCGCCCCTGCGCAACCTGCTCTACACGGCCATCTGGAGCAGCCTGCTCGCGCTTGCACTGACAGTCCTGCAACAACTGTTCGGCCGCGGCGGCGCTTCCTTCATGCGCCTGCTGTTCGCCACCCTCGTCATCAGCAACCTGATCGGCTTCATGGTCCACGGCGCCCTGCAACTGCTCGAGCGTTACCTGCCGCGCCATAACATGCTGCTGTTCCGCGCCGCGCAGCTGCTGGCGGTCGCGACGGCGAGCATGATCGGCATCCCCTTCGGCAATGCCCTGCTCGTCGGTACGCATCCGATGCGCTTCTTCCAGCACAGCTCCGCACTGGCCATCCTGGCGAGCTTCGCCGTGATGACCGCCGTGCTGATGGTGATGCTGCTGGTTGCGGGCGAGCGCCGCCTGCGGCGCGCGGAAGAAGCGGCGCGCCAGCAGGAACAGATCGCCGCCGCCGGCCGCCTGATCGCGGAAGCACGCCTGCGCGCCCTGCAGGCCCAGATCGAACCCCACTTCCTCTACAACACCCTGGCCAATGTGGTGAGCCTGATTGATGCTCAACCGGCCAAGGCCCGGCGCATGCTGGAGCGCTTCATCGACTACCTGCGCGCCAGCCTCGCTGCCAGCCGCGCCGAACACGCCACCGTGGGCAGCGAGCTGGATCTGGCCGGCGCCTACCTCGACGTGCTGGGCGTGCGCATGGAAGAACGCCTGCGCTGGCGTTTCGAGCTCGACCCGGCAAGTAGCAGCCTGCCGATGCCGCCCATGCTGCTGCAGCCGCTGGTCGAGAACGCGATCATGCACGGTATCGAACCCAAGCTCGACGGCGGCGAGATCGTCGTGCGCGCGCGCGTCGACAACGGTCTGCTCTGCATCGAAGTGGCGGACAGCGGCCTGGGCTTGCGCATGGCGCCTCCACGCCCGGGCGGCGGCGTCGGCCTGTCCAACCTGCGCGAGCGCCTGCAGCAGCTGTTCGGCTCCGGCGCGCAGCTGCAACTCTTCGAAAACCCGGCGGGCGGCGTCACTTCGCGCCTGCTGCTTCCCCTGTCCATGGTGCCATCATCGACCACCCCCACGCCCTGATCGCGGACGACGAGCCGCACCTGCTCGACTACATGGCCTCGCAACTGGCGACTGCCTGGCCGGGCCTGCGCATCACGCGCGCCGCCAACGGCATCCAGGCCCTGCAGCTCATCGACGAGCTGGCGCCCGACGTCGTCTTCCTCGACATCCAGATGCCGGGCCTGAACGGCATCGACCTGGCCGCCCGCCTGTGCGAAGGCGCGAATCCGCCGCGCGTCGTGTTCACCACCGCCTTCGACCACTACACCCTGCAGGCTTTCGAGCATGCGGCCTTCGATTACCTCCTGAAGCCGATCGGCCTGGAGCGCCTGTCGCGCACCGTGGCGCGGCTGAAGGAGACGCTGGCCAGGCCTGCTTCAGCGCCACCCGCGGATGCACTGGCGGCGCTGCTGCGCCAGCTCGGCGTGGCCGCACCCGCGCCAACCCCGCTGCAGTGGATCCGCGCCGCCAAGGGACAGGAAACGCGCCTGATCGCCATCGACGAAGTGATCTACTTCCAGAGCAACGACAAATACACCAGCGTGTTCCTGGCGGATGGCGAATGCCTGATCCGCACGCCGCTGGCCAAGCTGAAGGAACAGCTCGATGCCCAGCAGTTCTGGCAGATCCACCGGGGAGTGATCGTGGCGGCGAAGCACATCGCGGGGACGCGCACGGACTTTCGCGGACGGCTGCATGTGCGGCTGAAGGGGCGGGACGAGCAGCTGGTGGTGAGCCGGAATTACGTGGATCTCTTCAGGCAGATGTAGCGGGTTTGCAGGCCGGGACCCAAGTCCGACCGTAGCCAACAAAGGAAAACGGGACCCTCGAGGTCCCGTTTCCACTGCATCACTTAAACGGCGATCACTTCTTGCGCGCCGGCGGCAGGTCGGTGCAGACGCCCTTGTAGGCTTCCGCCGCCATGCCGATCGACTCGCCCAGGGTCGGGTGCGGGTGGATGGTCTTGCCGATGTCCACGCCGTCCGCGCCCATCTCGATGGCCAGCGCCACTTCACCGATCATGTCGCCGGCATTGGTGCCGACGATGGTGCCGCCGATGATGCGCTTGGTCTCGGCATCGAACAGCAGCTTGGTGAAGCCTTCGTCGCGGCCGTTGGCGACCGCGCGGCCGCTGGCGTTCCACGGGAAGTGGCCCTTCTCGACGGCGATGCCCTTCTGCTTGGCTTCGTCTTCGGTCAGGCCGACCCACGCGACTTCCGGATCGGTGTAGGCCACCGACGGAATCACTTTCGCATCGAAGAAAGCCTTCTCGCCGTGCGCGGCTTCCGCTGCGACGTGGGCTTCGTGCACCGCCTTGTGCGCCAGCATCGGCTGCCCCACCAGGTCGCCGATGGCGAAGATGTGCGGCACATTGGTGCGCATCTGGCCGTCCACGCCGATGAAGCCGCGGTCGGTGACTGCCACGCCGGCCTTCTCGGCGGCGATCTTCTTGCCGTTCGGGCTGCGGCCCACGGCCACCAGCACCAGGTCGTAGACCTGCGCTTCCGGCGCCGGCTGGCCCGCTTCGGCGGCTTCGAAGCTCACCTTGATCCCTTCCGGCAGCGCTTCCACGCCGACGGTCCTGGTCTTCAACATGATGTTGTCGAAGCGGTGGGCGTTGTACTTCTGCCAGACCTTGACGGCCTCGCGGTCGGCGCCCTGCATCAGGCCGTCCATCATCTCGACCACGTCGATGCGCGCACCCAGGGTCGAGTACACGGTCGCCATCTCCAGGCCGATGATGCCGCCGCCGATGACCAGCATGCGCTTCGGCACCTGGCGCAGTTCCAGCGCGCCGGTCGAATCGACGATGCGCGGATCTTCCGGCACGAAGGGCAGCTTCACCACCGAGGAACCGGCGGCGATGATCGCTTTCGCGAACTTGATCACCTTCTTGCTGCCGTCGCCTGCCGTGACTTCGATGTGGTTCGGGCTGAGGAACTGGCCCACGCCCTGCACCACATTCACCTTGCGCGCCTTGGCCATGAAGTTCAGGCCGCCGGTCATCTTCTTGATCACGCCATCCTTGTAGGCGCGCAGCTTGTCGATGTCGACATCGGGCTTGGCGAAGGAGACGCCCAGGTCGGCCATGTGCGCGGTCTCGTCCATGATGTGCGCCACGTGCAGCAGCGCCTTGGACGGGATGCAGCCCACGTTCAGGCAGACGCCGCCCAGGGTCGCGTACTTCTCGACCAGCACGGTGTTCATGCCCAGGTCGGCCGCGCGGAAGGCGGCCGAGTAGCCGCCGGGACCGGCGCCCAGCACCATCATTTCGCATTCGATGTCGACCTGGCCGCTGTAGCTGGCCGCGCCCGGGGCCGGGGCGGCCGCAGGGCTGGCCGCAGGCGCCGGATGCGCAGGCGCATAGGAATCGGTCGGCTTGGTGGCGGCGGTCGGCGCGGCAGCCTGCGGCGGAGCGGCAGCCGGGGCAGGCGCTGCCGCAGCCGCGCCGGACTCTTCGACCATCAACAGCAGCGAACCTTCGTTCACCTTGTCGCCCACCTTGACCTTCACTTCCTTGACCACGCCGGCATTCGTCGACGGGATCTCCATGCTGGCCTTGTCCGACTCGACGGTGACCAGGGACTGGTCGACCTTGATGGTGTCGCCCGGCTTGACCAGCAGCTCGATGATCTCCACGTCCTTGAAGTCGCCGATATTCGGGACTTTCACTTCAACAGTGCTCATTCCCGGGCTCCTTACAGAAGGGTTTTGCGCAGGTCGGCCAGGACGTCGGCCAGGTAGGCGGCGAAGCGCGCGGCGCCGGCGCCGTCGATGACGCGGTGGTCATACGACAGCGACAGCGGCAGCATCAGGCGCGGCTGGAAGGTGGAACCGTCCCACACCGGCTTCATCGCCGACTTCGACAGGCCCAGGATCGCGACTTCCGGCGCATTGATGATCGGCGTGAAAGCCGTGCCACCGATGCCGCCCAGCGAGGAGATGGTGAAGGTCGCACCCTGCATGTTCGCCGGGGACAGCTTGCCGTCGCGCGCCTGTGCGGACAGCTCGCCCATCTCGACGGCGATCTGCGAGATCGTCTTCTTGTCGGCATCCTTCACGACCGGGACCACCAGGCCGTTCGGGGTGTCGGCAGCGAAGCCGATGTTGTAGTACTGCTTGACGATCAGGCTGGCGCCGTCTTCCGACAGCGACGAATTAAATTGCGGGAACTTCTTCAGCGCGGCAACCGAGGCCTTGATGACGAAGGCCAGCATGGTCAGCTTGACGGTCGACTTCTGCTTGGCCAGCGCGGCGTTGGAATCGACGCGGAACTGCTCCAGGTCGGTGACGTCGGCGTCCTCGAAGTGCGTCACGTGCGGGATCATGACCCAGTTGCGGTGCAGGTTCGGGCCGGAGATCTTCTTGATGCGCGGCAGGGCCACGGTCTCGGTCGGGCCGAACTTCGAGAAGTCCAGCGACGGCCAGGCCAGCACTTCCAGGCCATTGCCGGAGCCGCCCGATTTGCTTGGCGCCGCTGCGGTCGGGCCGGCAGCCATCACGCCCTTGACGAAGTTCTGCACGTCCTGCTGGGTGATGCGGCCTTTCGGGCCGGTGCCCGGCACGCGCGCCAGGTCCACGCCCAGTTCGCGGGCGAACTTGCGGATCGACGGCGAAGCGTGGGCTTTCGAGCCGGTGACGCCTTGCGCCGGGGCTGCGGCAGGCGCAGGTGCTGCAGCGGGTGCAGGTGCGGCGGCAGGGGCCGGAGCCGCGGCTGCAGGCGCCGGAGCGGCAGCGGCAGCGGCAGCGGCAGGCGCGGCAGCAGGTGCACCGCCGGTCGCTTCGACCAGCAGCACCAGCGAGCCCTTGGCAACCTTGTCGCCGACCTTGACCTTGATTTCCTTGACGGTGCCGGCGTGGCTGGACGGGATCTCCATGCTCGCCTTGTCCGATTCGACCGTGATCAGCGACTGGTCGACCTTGATCTGGTCGCCCGGCTTGACCATCAGCTCGATGACTTCGACTTCCTTGAAGTCGCCGATGTCGGGCACGGTGACTTCGACGATGCCGCCCGATGCCGCAGGGGCGGCAGCCGGTGCAGGCGCGGCTTCGGCGGCCGGTGCGGGCGCCGGTGCGGCGGCGGCCGGTGCGGGCGCGCTTGCTGCGGCGCCGCCGGCTTCTTCCAGCAGCAGCACCAGCGAACCCTCGGCAACCTTGTCGCCGACCTTCACTTTGATTTCTTTCACCACGCCAGCGTGGCTGGACGGGATCTCCATGCTCGCCTTGTCCGACTCGACGGTCACCAGCGACTGGTCGACCTTGATCGTGTCGCCCGGCTTGACCATCAATTCGATGACTTCGACTTCCTTGAAGTCGCCGATATCGGGTACTTTGACTTCCACAATGCTCATAGTGTTAGCTCCGTTATTCTTTGAGTTAGCCTAAGGGCGCCGCCCCTGCTCGCGCAGGGACGGCGCCCTTCGAGCATTTACTGGGTCACAGGATTCGGCTTGTTCTGATCGATGCCGTACTTGGCGATCGCCTGCGCCACGATAGCACGGTCGATCTTGCCTTCATCGGCCAGCGCGCGCAGTGCGGCGACGGTGACGTAGTAGCGGTTCACCTCGAAGAACTCGCGCAGCTTGACGCGCGAATCCGAGCGGCCGAAGCCGTCGGTGCCCAGCACTTTATAGGTGCGGTCCTTCGGCATGAAGGCGCGGATCTGCTCGGCGAACATGCGCATGTAGTCGGTGGTCGCGACGATCGGGCCGGCGGTGTTCTGCAGCAGCGAGGTCACGTACGGCACGCGCTGCTGCGCGTCCGGGTTCACCATGTTCCAGCGCTCGCAATCCTGGCCGTCGCGCGCCAGCAGCGTCAGCGACGGCGCCGACCACACGTCCGCATCCACGCCCCAGTCGTTCTTCAGCAGCTCGGCGGCGAAGATCGACTCGCGCAGGATGGTGCCGCAGCCGATCAGCTGGACGCGCTTTGCGCTGTCCTTGCTGCCTTCGATCGCAGCGCCTTCCTGGAGCAGGTACATCCCTTTCAGGATGCCCTCTTCCTGGCCTGGCTTCAGGCCCGGATGCGCGTAGTTCTCGTTCATGATGGTGATGTAGTAGAACACGTCTTCCTGTTCTTGCACCATCCGGCGCAGGCCGTCCTGGATGATCACGGCGACTTCGTGGCCGAAGGTCGGATCGTAGGGCAGGCAGTTCGGGACCGTGGCCGCGATGATGTGGCTGTGGCCATCTTCGTGCTGCAGGCCTTCGCCGTTCAGCGTGGTTCGGCCGGCGGTACCGCCCATCAGGAAGCCGCGCGCACGGATGTCGCCCGCCAGCCAGACCAGGTCGCCCACACGCTGCATCCCGAACATCGAGTAGAAGGTGTAGAACGGGATCATGGTGCGGTTGTTCGACGAGTACGAGGTCGCCGCGGCGATCCACGAGCTCATGCCGCCCGCTTCGTTGATACCCTCTTGCAGGATCTGGCCGGCCTTGTCTTCGCGGTAGTACATCACCTGGTCGCGGTCGACCGGCTCGTACAGCTGGCCCTGCTGGTTGAAGATGCCGATCTGGCGGAACAGGCCTTCCATGCCGAAGGTACGCGATTCGTCGACCAGGATCGGGACGATGCGCTGGCCGATGCTTTCATCCTTGAGCAGGCTGGTGATGACGCGCACGTACGATTGGGTGGTCGAGATCTCGCGGCCTTCCGCGGTCGGCTCGATCACCGCCTTGAAGGTCGACAGCGGCGGAACCACCAGGTTCTCGTCGGCCTTCGAACGGCGCTGCGGCAGGTAGCCGCCCAGGGCCTTGCGGCGCTCGTGCAGGTACTGCATTTCCGGCGCATCGTCGGACGGCTTGAAGAAGGGGATCTCGGCCAGCTTGTCGTCCGGGATCGGGATGTTGAAGCGGTCGCGCATCTCGCGGATGGCGGCGTCGTCCAGCTTCTTGGTCTGGTGCGCGGTGTTGCGCGCCTCGCCCGACTTGCCCATGCCGAAGCCCTTGACGGTCTTCACCAGCAGCACGGTCGGCGAGCCCTTGTTCTCCTGCGCGTTCTTGAACGCGGCGTAGATCTTGTGCGGGTCGTGGCCGCCGCGGGTCAGGCGCCAGATGTCGTCGTCGCTCATGTTGGCGACCATCTTCAGCAGCTCCGGGTGCTTGCCGAAGAAGTGCTTGCGCACGTAGGCGCCGTCCTTGGCCTTGTAGTTCTGGTATTCGCCGTCGACGGTTTCCATCATCACGCGCTGCAGGATGCCGTCCTTGTCCTTCGACAGCAGGGCATCCCACTGCGAGCCCCAGATGACCTTGACGACGTTCCAGCCGGCGCCGCGGAAGTCCGCTTCGAGTTCCTGGATGATCTTGCCGTTGCCGCGCACCGGACCGTCCAGGCGCTGCAGGTTGCAGTTGACGACCATGACCAGGTTGTCGAGACGCTCGCGTGCGGCCATGCCGATCGCGCCCATCGATTCCGGCTCGTCCATCTCGCCGTCGCCGCAGAAGACCCAGACCTTGCGGTTCTCGGTCTGGGCGATGCCGCGCGCGTGCAGGTACTTCAGGAAGCGCGCCTGGTAGATCGCCATCAGCGGGCCCAGGCCCATCGACACGGTCGGGAACTGCCAGAAGTCCGGCATCAGTTTCGGGTGCGGATACGAGGACAGGCCCTTGCCGTCGACTTCGCGGCGGAAGTTCAGCATCTGCTCTTCGCTGATGCGGCCTTCCAGGTAGGCGCGGGCGTAGATGCCGGGCGAGGAGTGGCCCTGGATGTACAGCAGGTCGCCGCCGTGGTCTTCGGTCGGGGCGTGCCAGAAGTGGTTGAAGCCGATGCCCAGCATGTTCGCCAGCGAGGCGAAGGAGGAGATGTGGCCGCCCAGGTCGCCATCGGCGCGGTTGGCCTTGACCACCATCGCCATCGCGTTCCAGCGCATCCACGAGCGCAGGCGCTCTTCGTATTCCAGGTTACCCGGGCAGTTCACGTTCAGGTGCGCCGGGATGGTGTTCACATAGGCGGTGTTGCTCGAGAACGGGATGTGGGCGCCGCGGCGGCGGGCCAAGTCGACCATGCGCTCCATCAGGTAGTGCGCGCGCTCGGTACCCTCGTGTTCAATCACCGCTTCCAGCGCGTCCAGCCATTCCTGGGTTTCGAGCGTGTCCGGGTCGTTGGCAGCTTGTGCCGTCAACTGGTCGAGTTGAGCTGACATTAATGCGTCTCCTTGAGTTTGCGCCCCACCCGATCCCTTATCAATGGCTGGCGGCGATGGTGAAATTTCAACTATCTGAAAATAAACCGTTCGATTCTACCAGTGGAGTTTGCCTTTTTCAAATTGCGATATGTCATTTCATAATACGAAATTCTATGCTGCGACCGCACATTTTCGTAGGGTGCACGGCTTTGCCGTGCGCGCGTTCAACCAGCCGGTGAGCGGAAGCGCAGCGTCCATTTTGACGGGATTTGAACGCGCACGGGCAACCCGTCCCCCCTACGATAACAAGTAAATATGACAATGCTTTGCCCGCCGCGGCGCGCGATAGGTGTGCGGGCTTTATAATTTCATTTTTGCCTAGCCGTGAGCCAAAACATGCCAGCCCAGAACATCGACGGAGTCCTCCTTTCCCAACAACTGCGCGGCGAAATCGCCGAGCGCGCCGCCAAACTGACGGCAGCCGGCCGCCAGCCCGGCCTGGCCGTGATCCTGGTCGGCGAGGACCCGGCGAGCCACGTCTACGTGCGCAACAAGGTCAAGGCCTGCGGCGACGTGGGTTTTCACTCGGTGCTCGAGAAGTACGACGCCGACCTGAGCGAGCAGGCCCTGCTCGACCGCATCGCAGCGCTGAACAGCGACCCGGCCATCCACGGCATCCTGGTCCAGATGCCCCTGCCGAAGCACATCAACCCGAGCAAGGTCATCGAAGCGATCGCCACCAGTAAAGACGTGGACGGCTACTCGGTGCTGTCGGCCGGCGAACTGGTCGCCAACCTGCCGGGCTTCCGCCCCTGCACCCCGTACGGCTGCATGAAGCTGATCGAAACCACCGGCATCGACCTGCGCGGCAAGCACGCCGTCGTGATCGGCCGCTCGAACACCGTCGGCAAGCCGATGGCCCTGCTGCTCTTGCAAGCCAACGCCACCGTCACCATCTGCCATAGCGCGACGCCGGATCTGGGTGTGTACACCCGCCAGGCCGATGTCGTGGTCGCAGCCGTCGGCCGCCGCAACACCCTGACCGCCGACATGGTCAAGCCGGGCGCGGTCGTGATCGACGTCGGCATGAACCGCGACGACGCCGGCAAGCTGTGCGGCGACGTCGACTACGCCGGCGTACGCGAGGTGGCCTCGCACATCACCCCGGTGCCGGGCGGCGTCGGTCCGATGACGATCACCATGCTGTTGATGAATACCCTGGAGTCGGCCGAACGGGTCCACTCCAGCAAGCAAATCGTGCCGGGCCAGGCCTCGGGAATGGAACCGAAGCCTGGCGTGGCCTAATCGTTTTAGCCAGGAAGGAAGACCATGAGCCCAGATACCAGCAACGCACTCCTCGATTTTTCCGGCCTGCCGCGTTTCGACCTGTTCAAGCCGGAGCACGTCACGCCGGCCATCGAACAGCTGATCAAGGAGGCTGCCGACGTGGTGGCCACGCTGGAAGCGCCCAGCAGCACCGTCACGTGGGACAACTTCGTGGTGCCGCTCGAGGAAGCCACCGAGCGCCTGGGCCGTGCCTGGGGCGTGGTCAACCACCTGAATCACGTGCGCGACACGCCCGAGCTGCGCGCCACCTACAACGAGAACCAGCCGAAGGTCACCGAGTTCTGGACGTCGCTCGGCCAGAACGAGGCGCTGTTCGCCAAGTACAAGGCCCTGCGCGCCAGTTCCGAATACGACCGCCTGTCCCCGGCGCGCAAGCGCATCGTCGAGAATGCCCTGCGCGACTTCCGCCTGGGCGGCGCCGAGCTGCCGGAAGACAGGAAGGAGCGCTTCGCCGAGATCCAGGAACAGCAGGCCGCGACCTCGACCCGCTTCTCGCAGAACGTGCTCGATGCGACCAACGACTACAAGCTGCTGGTCGAATCGGAAGAAGAACTGTCCGGCATCCCGGACGACGTGAAAGCGGCCGCCCGCGCCAGCGCCGAAAAGGACGGCAAGGCCGGCTGGCAGTTCAGCCTGCACTTCCCTTCCTACTATCCGGTGCTGCAGTTCTGCGACAACCGCGCCTTGCGCCAAACGATCTATCGCGCCAGCGCCACCAAGGCGTCGGATGCCGGCACCATGTTCAGCAAGAGCGCCGACTGGGACAACACCGCCAACATCGTCAAGCTCCTGCAGCTGCGCCATGAAGAAGCCCAGCTGCTCGACTACGCCAACTTCGCGGAAGTCTCGCTGGTGCCGAAGATGGCCGAGAGCCCGCAGCACGTGGTCGAGTTCCTCGAAGACCTGGCCAAGCGTGCCCGCCCCTTCGCCGAGAAGGACCTGGAAGAGCTGCGCAGCTTCGCTCGCGAAGAGCTGGGCATCGAGGAGCTGCAGTCCTGGGACGTCGCCTACGCCTCGGAAAAGCTGCGCGAGCAGCGCTACGCCTTCTCCGAGAAGGAAGTGAAGGAATACTTCCCCGAGCCGAAGGTCGTGCAGGGCCTGTTCGACGTCATCCAGGGCCTGTTCAGCGTCCAGATCAAGCCGGACGACGCGCCGGTCTGGCACCCCGACGTGCGCTTCTTCCGCATCGAGCGCGATGGCGAACTGGTCGGACAGTTCTACCTCGACCTGTACGCCCGCGAAGGCAAGAACCAGGGCGCCTGGATGGACGACGCGCGCGGCCGCCGCCTCACCACGGGCGGCATCGTGCAGACGCCGATCGCCTACCTGACCTGCAACTTCACGCCGCCGGCAACCGTCGACGGCAAGCTGCAGCCGTCCCTGTTCACCCACGACGAAGTCATCACCCTCTTCCACGAATTCGGCCACGGCCTGCACCACATGCTGACCGAAGTCGAGGAGCTGTCGGTGTCGGGCATCTCGGGCGTCGAATGGGATGCGGTGGAGCTGCCGTCGCAGTTCATGGAGAACTTCTGCTGGGAGTGGGACAAGCTGCAGCAGATGACGGCCCATGTGAAGACCGGCGAGCCGCTGCCGCGCGCCTTGTTCGACAAGATGACGGCGGCGAAGAACTTCCAGTCCGGGATGATGACCCTGCGCCAGGTCGAGTTCTCGCTGATCGACATGCACCTGCACTACGACTTCGACCCGAAAGCCGAGCGCACCGTGCAGGAGCTGATCGACGACATCCGCAAGCAGTTCGCGGTCCTGATCCCGCCGAGCTTCAACCGCTTCCAGCACTCCTTCGGCCACATCTTCTCGGGCGGCTACGCGGCCGGCTACTACAGCTACAAGTGGGCCGAGGTGCTGTCCGCCGACGCCTACGCCGCGTTTGAAGAAGCGATCGAAGTGGGCAACCTGGTCGAGACGGGCAAGCGCTTCCAGCGCGAGATCCTGGCGGTGGGCGGTTCGCGCCCGGCGCTGGAATCGTTCAGGGCCTTCCGCGGCCGCGAACCCTCGATCGATGCCCTGCTGCGCCACAGCGGCATGAATGGCTGATGTTTCCCCGGGCGGCCCTGCGCCGCCCGTTTCATACTGAGCAACATGAACACACGCGTCGACTTCCACACCAACATCCCGGACAAGCTGGCCTACGCCTGCCGCCTGGCGCGCAAGGCCTATGCCAGCAAGGCGAAGGTGGTGCTGCTGGCCGAGGATGCCGCCCAGGCCGAGGCGCTCAATGCCGCGCTGTGGAGCGTGTCGGACACCGACTTCATCCCGCACGTGCCGGCCGGCGATCCGCTGGCCGCGCAGACGCCGGTCATCGTCACCTTCGATGAAGCCGCTGCCCTGCCCCACTACCAGATGCTGGTCAACCTGACCCGCCGCACCCCGGCCACCGTGGACCGCTTCGCGCGCGTGTTCGAGATCATCTCGACGGACGAGCTTGATGCCGCCGAAGGCCGCAAACGCTACGTCGCCTACAAGAAGCAGTCCTATCCACTCACCCACTTCGTCGCAGGACAGTCATGAGCCAGAACGCTTACGATGCGAGCATCCCGGTACTCACCGAAGTCGTCACCGACCCGGGCGCAGTCGCGGCGCCCGCTCCCGAGCCGGTGGCCGAACGCCTCGAACGCCGCGCCACCGAGCGCTGGACCGGCGAGGAATGGAGCGTGCTGGAACGCCGCGTGACCGAACGCGTGCTCCAGCAACTGCAGGGCCGGGTCGACTTCGTCCTCGAGCAGCGCGTGCGCGACACCATGGCCGACGCCATGCAGCGCACCCTCGAGAGCTTCACCACCGACCTGCGCGAGGGCCTGAATCAAGCCATCGGCGAAATCGTGCGTGGCGCGGTGGCCCAGGAGCTGGAATATCTACGCAAACCGTAGGGTGGACGGCTCCGCCGTCCGCGCGTCCAACTCCCCGTTGACCTGCCGCACCCTCTGACTCTGGCGTCGGCCTAACATGCGCCGATGCCCTGCTACCGCCGCTCCCTGACGGGTACGACGTACTTCTTCACTGTCGCCACCCACCGCCGCCGTCCCATCCTCTGCGACGATCCCGTACGTCTCGCCCGGCGCCACGCCATCGAACGCGTGCGGCTACGCCTGCCGTTCACGACCGATGCGATGGTTTTGATGCCCGACCACCTGCACTGCATCTGGACGCTGCCAGATGGGGATATCAACTTCTCGTCCCGCTGGGTACAGATCAAGCATCATGTGCCTTATCACTGCCGCAAACTGTATCCAATGACGATGTCAGAATCGCGCACGCGCCGGCGTACTGCGGCGATTTGGCAGCGCCGATTCTGGGAACACCGAATCCGCGACGAGACCGATATGGAGCGGCATGTCGATTACATCCATGCCAATCCAGTGAAGCATGGGTTGGTGGACGCCGCATCGGATTGGCCATACTCGACATTTGGGCGGTTTGTCCGCGCCGGCGTTTATAGCGAGGATTGGGGCGGCAACCCGGCATGTGACGGCATGCAGTTTGAATAGCGCCGCCACAGCGCACCCGGGAGTTGAACGCGCGCACGGCAAAGCCAGCTACGCGCTCCGCTCCACCCTACGGTAAGATGCGTGCTCTGCATTCCTACCGACCGTTCCTGTGAACCGAAAGATCCTCATCGCGGCGCTCGCGGGCGCAGGCGTCGCCATTGCCGGCGCCGTTTTCTATTTCACCGACACCATCGGGCGCCAGCCGGGTGCGCTGGCCGTGTTTACGCCGAAAGCCGCGAAGACCGTGCCCTTCTGGCCGGCGCGCGTCACGAACCTGGCCGGCGACGGCATCCCGGGCGCCACGGACGGCCCGGCCGCAGCGAGCCGCTTCGACGATCCCTTCGGCGTTGCCCTCGACAGCAAGGGCAGGATCTACATCGCCGACGCCGGCGACACCAACCGCATCCGCACCATCGCGCCCGACGGCGCCGTGGCTACCTTCGCCGGCAGCGCCGAGGGTTTCAAGGACGGCGTCGGCGCCGCCGCCGCTTTCCACACCCCGTCCGCCATCGCCTTCGACCACGAGGGCAACCTGTACGTCGCCGACACCGGCAACCACGCGATCCGCAAAATCACCAAGGACGGCACAGTCACCACCCTGGCCGGCGACGGCACGCGCGGCGACAACGACGGCGTTGGCCGCGCGGCCCGTTTCAACGGCCCGGTCGGCCTCGCGGTGGACGACACCGGCATCGTCTGGGTCGCCGACACCTACAACGACCGTATCCGCCGCATCGGCCGAGACGGCAGCGTGACGACCATCGCGGGCGGCGCGAGGCCGGGCAACGTCGACGGCATCGGCTTGGCAGCCAGCTTCGACACCCCGAGCGCCATCGCGGTGACGACCAACGGCACCCTCTACGTGGCCGACACGGGCAACAACGCGATCCGGAAAATCACGACTGACGGCACGGTCACGACCATTGCCATGCCCCTGGAAGGCGAACGCCGCTCCGTGCTGCGTCGCCCGGTGAGCCTGGCGCTCACCCGCGACGGCTATCTCTACATCGGCGCCAGCGCCGGCGGACGCATCCTGCAGCTGACGCCGGAAGGCGAGTACCGCGCCCTGCCGGACGCCGACGTGCCGCCATCGAGCGATGGCTTCGGCCCCGACGGCACCGTGCAGCTCTACGGCCCGCGCGGCATCGCGGTGGAACGCGACGGCAGCCTGGTGGTGGCCGACGCCCAGGCGCATCGCCTGCACCGCCTCGCCAGCCCGCGCCCCAATGAGGCGGCGCCGGCGCGGCCGAAACCGGTGGCGGTACGACGCGAGGCGCCGATGCCCTGGCCGGTCGGCCCGCAGGACATGGTGCACGAGGTCGTCGGCGTGATGGGCGAGGTGCGGGGCAGCTACACGGGCGAGAACCGCGACCACTTCCACGCCGGCCTCGACGTGCGCGCCGACGTCGGCGCCAGGGTGCTGGCCGTGTTCCCCTCCAAGGTCTCGGACCCGTATGCCAACTGGGGTTTCGACTCGCTCAGCGAGGGCCTGAGCCTGGGCCCGCTGTCCTATATCCACATGCGCGTCGGCCGCGACAGCCGCGGCAAGCCGCTCGATCCGCGCTTCCAGCTTCTTCTCATCGAGGAAGGCAAGGGGCGCGGCAAGCCCGAGCGCGTGCGCGTGCCGCGCGGCACCCGCTTCGCCGTGGGCGACCCGCTCGGCACCATCAATGCCATGGCCCACGTCCACCTCGACTATTACCAGGGCGGCGCGGTAGTCAACCCGCTTACCCTGCCCTTTGTCGGTTTCACGGACACCGTGGCGCCGCGCATCAACAGCATCGCCCTGTTCGACAGCAGCGGCAAGCGCCTTCGCCCGCCGCAGGGCACGCGCAAGAAGCCCGTGCTCGACAAGCGCCTGCGGGTGCCGCGTTCGCTCGGCGAAGTCAACATCGTCGTGGACGCCTACGACCAGGTGGACGGCAACCTGGCGCGCCGCCGCCTGGGCCTGTACAAGCTCGGCTACCAGCTGCTGCGCCCGGACGGCAGCGTCGTCCCCGGCTACGAGCGTCCGCTCATCACCCAGGTCTACGACCGCCTGCCGCGCAACCCGGACGCGGTCAAGGCTGTCTATGCGCCCAGCAGCGGCATCACGGTCTACGGCAGCAAGTCGACCCAGTTCGCCTATGCGCTCGACAGCCATCTGCAGGATGGCGAAGTGAAAACCGGCAGCTGGAAGGTGGGCGCGCTCGAACCGGGCGAGTACATCCTGCGGGTCTACGCGGCCGACTACGCCGGCCAGGTGGCGCTCGAAGGCCGCGACCTGACGCTCCTCATCGAATAAGCCGATACGGAACATTTGGCCACCAGGGCATGTGGGAGTAGCATCTTCAACATGATTCCGAGGAGGCTGACATGGACCGATATGACGTTCTCATCGCCGGTGCGGGCCCGACCGGCATGGTTCTGCGACCTCGGCTACCTGCGCTTCCGCGTCTGCGAACCTAAACAGGCCGCTCTATGAATGCCGCATAAGCTGCCGGCTTGGCACGAGAAATGTGTAGACATCAATGTCTACATAACCTATCGTCGAGGCATTCCTTCCCTGTCTGGAGTGCCTCGCATGCTGAAACGATTCGCCGCCGCCTTGCTCCTGGCCGCCACCGCCCTGCCCGGCGTGGCGGCCGACCTGCCGGCCCACCCCTTCATCCACGTCACCGCGGGCGCCGAGTTCTACGTGATGCCCGACATCGGCGAGATCGACATCGACATCACCTCGCTCGAGACGGATCCCGACACCGCCTGGAAGGAGGTCAATGCCCGCCTCGAGGAGAGCCGCGCGCTGTTCGCCCGGCACGGCGTGGCGCCGGAAGACGTGGTCGTGCAGGACATCGTGCGCCGGCCGCGCAAGGTCGACGTGCTGCCGGAAGGGCAGCCGCTGCCGATGGAAACCCGGGTCTCGATCCACCTGACCGTACGCGACCTGTCGCAGTGGACGCCGCTGATGCGCTCCGTGCTGGTGCTGAAGAATATCGAATCGCTGGCGGTGTCCTTCAACCGCAGCGATCGCGACAAGATCGAGACCGACCTGCTGGGTGAAGCGCTGGCCAAGACCAAGCTCAAGGCGGAACTCATCGCCAAGGGCCTCGGCGCCAGGCTCGGGCCGGCGACCGGTGTGTCGGTGGAGCCCTTGAAGAACCTGTCCAACTCGATGGGCATGGCCAGCGACCCGTATGCGCGCAACGTCGGCGACCGGCGTGCGCCGCCGAAAGGCGCGGAGATGGCGCTGGTGGCGGCGATGCGGCTGGCGCAGATGGTCGATGTGATCTACCGGATCGGCGGCGCGCCGAAACGCTGACGTTGTAGGGGGGCCTGGGCGGCCCCGCGAGTCCCCCGCCCACGCGTTCAACTCACGGATGCAACGAGGCGACGCCCCTGATATTTGAACGCGTGGGCAAAGGATTGCCCACCCTACAAAAACAAAAGCGCGCTCTGCTTACGCAGGCGCGCTTTTTTCATTCGATCGGGAAGACGCTTATTTCTGCGTCATCACCCATTTCACCAGGCTGCGGGCTTCCGCCTCGCTCACCTGCGGGTTGGCCGGCATCGGCACCGGGCCCCAGGTGCCTGCGCCGCCCTTCATGACCTTCTGCACCAGCTTGTCCTCGGCGCCCTTCTGGCCCGCGTACTTGGCGGCGACGTCCTTGTAGGAGGGGCCGACCAGCTTGTTGGCGACCGCATGGCAGGCCATGCAGTTCTTGGCTTTCGCCAGGTCGGCTTGTGCGAACGCGCTGGTGGACGCGAAGGCCGACAGTGCTACACACAACAACAAAGACCGTTTCATTTGTTTCTCCAGGTTCATAACATCTTCATTCTACCGTGAATTTCCACAAGGTCCATGGGGCGAAACACTCTGTAGCCGCGGATACACTCTGTAACGGAGACCTGTCACGGTCGCGCAACGGCGCGCCTCGATACGGCAGCTACCCGGATTGAATTTTTCCACACGGCATCATTTTATTTGTAAGATGGCTGCCTAAGGAGTTTCTCATGCCGCTCATCCTCTTGATCGCCGCCCTCTGCGGCCTGCGCTTTTTCGAAGTCTGGCGTTTTGCCGACCTGTCCTGGTGGTATATCGTCGGGCTGATGGTGGCCGCGTTTATCTGGTTCGAGTTCATCGAGAAGATGCTCGGCCTCGACAAGAAAAAGGCGCACAACGTCGACAACCAGCGCCGCGAGGCCCGTGTGAAGAACGCCTTCGACAAGAACGGCAAGCGCAAATAAGCCACCGATACCGCGGGGTGATATGCTACACATATCACCGGGCCCGTCCCATACACTGCGCGTATCAATGAACTTCGAACTCCGCCAGCTCCGCCACTTCGTCACGGTCGCCGAGGAACTGCACTTCGGCCGCGCCGCCGAGCGCCTGCACATGACGCAGCCGCCCCTGTCCCAGAGTATTGCCAACCTGGAAAGCCAGCTTGGTGCGCCGCTGTTCCTGCGCAACCGGCGCCAGGTCACGCTCACGCCCGCCGGCAGCGCCTTGCTGCCGGAAGCCCGGCGCCTCCTCGAGGATGCCGAGGCCTTGCCCGGGCTGGTCCGGCGCGTGGCCGGCGGCGAAGCGGGGCGCCTGACCCTGGCCTTCGTCTCCACCGCCGACTACAGCGTCCTGCCCGGCATCCTGCAGCGCTACCGCGCCGCCTTCCCCCAGGTCCAGCTGGTGCTGCGCGAGGCCACCACCGACGTGCAGGCCGAAGAGCTGCTGCACGGGCGCATCGACGCCGGCTTCGTGATCCCGCCCCTGCCCGGCCGCCTGGACGCCGCGGTCGCCTACCGCAAGGTGCTGGAAGAACCGCTGATCCTGTGCGCCCCCGCCGGCCTGGATGGCTTGCAGGGCGAAGGCCAGGTCAGCCTGCGCGACCTGCCGCCGCTGCCCCTCGTGATCTTCCCGCGCGCGCTGGCCCCGCAGCTGCACGACGCCATCCTCGCGACCTTCCGCGCGGAAGGGCTCACGCCCGTGATCGGGCAGGAAGCGATCCAGATGCAGACCATCGTCAGCCTGGTCTCCGGCGGCATGGGATTGGCACTTGTGCCACAATCCGTCTCGAACCTGATGCGCGCGGGCGTGCAATACCGTCCCCTGCGCATGCCCACGCCGCTGGCCGAGCTGGGCCTGGCCTGGCGCCGCGACAGCGAATCGCCCGTGCTCAGGGGCTTCCTGGACGTGATCGAACAATAGAGAAAAGCGAGAAAGAATAAACAATGCTAGTACACCCGCAGCCCGATCCCATCGCCTTCGCCATCGGACCGGTGCAAATCCATTGGTATGGCCTGATGTACGTGCTCGCCTTCGCCCTGTTCCTGGTCCTGGGCCGGGTGCGCATCAGGCAGCCGCACATCGCGGCGCAGGGCTGGAAGGCCGAGGACCTCGACGACATGCTCTTCTACGGCATGCTGGGCGTGGTGCTGGGCGGGCGCCTGGGCGAGGTGCTGTTCTACCAGCCGCTCTACTTCCTCCAGCATCCGCTCGAGATCTTCATGGTCTGGCGCGGCGGCATGTCCTTCCACGGCGGCTTCCTGGGCGTGCTGATCGCGATGGCCCTGTGGGCGCACAAGCGCAAGCGCAACCTGCTCGACGTCTACGACTTCATCGCGCCGATGGTGCCGCTCGGCTATGCGGCCGGCCGCCTGGGCAACTTCATCAACGCCGAGCTGCCGGGCCGTATCGCCGACCCGAGCCTGCCCTGGGCCATGCTGTGGCCGGGCGTCGAAGGCCCGCGCCACCCGTCGCCCCTGTACCAGATGCTGCTCGACGGGATCGTCGTATTCCTGATCCTTTGGCCCTATGCACGCAAGCAGCGCCCGCGCCTGGCGGTCGGCGCCATGTTCACCCTGCTGTATGGCTGCGCGCGCTTCACCACCGAGTACTTCCGCGTGCCGGACTGGGAAGTCACCGTGCTTGGGCTGCCGATCACCTCGGGCCAGATGCTGTCGCTGCCGATGATCGTCGGCGCCCTGGTCATGCTGGCCTGGGCCTACCGCCAGGCCCCGACGCGCGCGGCCCACGCGTAATACCTGTTCAGGCGGGCATCAAGGCCCGCTGCAATTCTCCGAGCGTGGCCGGCTTGGTCAGGTGCAGGGCGAATCCTGCCGCCATCGCCTGCGCCACGTCCGACTGCTGGCCATAGCCGCTCAGCGCCACCAGCCTCAATCCCGGTTCCTGCTCATGCAGGCGGCGCGCGAGCGCATAGCCATCCATGTCGGGCAGGCCGATGTCGAGGATGGCCACGTCGGGCGCCTGGCGCGCCGCTTCCTCGATCGCTTCCCCGCCGGTCGCCGCCACCCGCACCGTGTGGCCCATGGTCTCGAGCAGCGCGGCCGTCGCCACCACGGCGTCGTAGTTGTCGTCGACCAGCAGCACGTCCAGGCGCGCGGGCGCCGCCTCGAGCGTGGATTCCTGTCCGGATTGCGCCGCCTCGCCCAGCGGCAGCCAGACCTCGAAGCGGCTGCCCCTGCCCTCGCCCTCGCTGAATGCCTTGACGGCGCCGCCATGCAGCTCGACGATGCGGCGCACGATCGCCAGGCCGAGTCCGAGCCCGCCGGTATGGCGCGCCAGCGGCTGCGGCGCCTGGAAGAAGGGTTCGAAGATCCGCTCCAGCATGGCAGCGCTCATGCCGACGCCGTCGTCGCACACGGCCAGGCGCGCCATGCCGTCACGGCTTTCCAGCGACACGCGGGTGCTGTCCTTGCCGAAGCGCGCCGCGTTCGACAGCAGGTTGTTCAGGACCTGCGTGAGACGGCTTTCGTCGCCGCGCACCCAGAGCGACTCCGGCGCCGCCAGGACGGGCTGGCCGGGGAAGGCCGCCACCGCGTGGCGCACGAGGTCGGCGAGATTCACGGGTTTGAGTTCGACCTGCAGCTTGCCGCTGGCGATGCGCGAGACGTCCAGCAGGTCGTCGACCAGGCGCCGCAGGTGGTTCACCTGGCGCCGCATGATGGTGCGCTCGCGCTGGCTGCCCGCTTCACCCCGCATGTCCATCAGGTCGAGCGAGGCGACGATGGGGCTGAGCGGGTTGCGCAGCTCGTGGCCCAGCATGGCCAGGAATTCGTCCTTGACCCGGCCGGCGGCGCGGCTGTCGCCGAGCGCCGCTTCCAGGGAAGCCAGCAGGCGCGAACGCTCCGCTTCGTGCGCGTCGCGGCTGGCGCCGGCGGCAAGGAGGGCCTCCTGCATCCGCACGATCTCGCCGATGCGCGAAGGCGCCACTTCCACGTTCTCCCCCGCGCCGAGCGCCGCGGTGCCCTGCTGCAGGCTGCGGAAGGTGCGCACGATGCGGTTCGAGAGCACCGTCGAGATAAGGAGGCAGGCCAGCAGCGAGGCCGCCAGGCCGGCCGCATAGAAAGTCAGTCCCTGCAGCGAGGCCGGCGCCAGCGCGGCGGTCGGCACGCCGATCGCCACCGACCAGCCGTAGCGCGAGCGCGCGAACGCCGTGGTGACGGATTCGCCTTCGAGGGTGGTCGTACGGCCAACCGCTTCCGCGCCGCCTTCGCGCATCAGCTTGACGAGTGAAGGGCTGGGCGGACCACCGACCAGCTGCGGCTGCCCCTTGGAGCGGGCCACGATGGCGCCGCCGACGTCCATGATCGCGATCACCGAGCTGGCCGGCGCCTTCTGGCGCTCGATCACCCGCAGCATGCGGTCGGGCTTGATGACGGCGCTGAGGATGTAGTCGCGGCCCAGGCTGTTCTCGACCGGCACGCGCACCGGGAAGGCCGCACGGCCGCCCTTGCCGCGCACGACGCTGCCGGCGACCGGCTGGTGCAGCTCGATGGCGCGCCGCAGGCTGGCCGGATCGGCCACGGGGCCGCCGGGGGCGCCGTAGGGCGCCGTGGTACGGAACAGGATGGCGCCGCTGGTATCGCTCAGGAACACGGCCAGCCATTCCGGCTGCGCCGCCACCTGGGCGCTGGCGAAGGCGTGGAAGCCGCGCAGGTCGCCGCCGCCCAGCACCGGTGTGCGGCCCATGGCGTTCAGCGTACCGACCGAGGCATCGAGTTCGGCGTCGACGGCGCTCGACAGCGCGCGCGCCAGGTCGAGCAGGGAACGCTCCCGTTCGCGCTGCTGGTAGTCGCCGACCAGATAGAGGCCCCAGACACCCAGCAAGGCGAGCGGCAGCAGCCCGAGGGCCGTGAGCAGCACCAGCAGGCGGCGGAGCGATACTGTGGAAGCCTGACGCGGCATGCAGGGGGCCCAAGTGAAAAGGGCCATTATAGGCACAAACGGACGCGGCAATGCCGGGCCGTACCGGCCCCGGCGGGACGAATTCGGGACCTTAGTCGAAGTCCTCGGCCAGGTTCTTCCAGCCGCGGCTCTTGGCAAAGGCCGTGAACTCCTCGGGCGCCTCGAGCACGATCAGGCTGCTCTCCTGCAGACCCGGATCGCTCAGGCCGAAATCCGGGCCCTTGTAGCCCAGCGCGCGCAGGCGCTCGACGATCTGGCGCTGCAGCGCGGTGTCCTTGTGCGCGCCTGCGTCGAGCCTGGCCTTGAAGTCGACGTAGACGTCGATGATGCCGTAGCCTTCGTCGAAGATGCGGATCGCCTTCACGTCGAGCAGGCGGCCGGCGCCGTCCTTCACCTGGAAGGGGCCGGACAGTTCAATATCGGATTCTAGAGTCATGGCCCCAGCATACCACCTACGAAGCGCGCGAGGCCAGGTGGTGCGCGACCAGGGCGTTGGCGTGCCCGTGGCCCAGCCCGTGCTCGGCCTTGAGCCAGGCCACCAGCTCCATGTGTTTCTTGCCGGACTGCGTGCCCAGCAGCCCGAACCAGTGCGCGACCGGCTGGCCGTATTTTTTCTCGATCGAGGGAAAGTAGGATGCGGGACCCTTGACGTCGGCTTGCGTGCTCATGAAGCTCTCCTTTTTGCTTGATAATATCGCCATTCCCCACCACGACGATCGGCGCGGCCGGGATTCGACATCTGACCGGAAGAAAATCGAATGAAGGAAGCAGGGCGGACAAGGCGATACCGGTGGTGGCTGGCAGGGGCGGCGCTCGTCCTGTCCGCGCTGGCCGCATGGACCATCATGTGGCGCCCCGCCCTGCCCGAGCGCGGCGCCGCCCCCGGCGCGTTCGATGCGGCCCAGGTGCGGCGCGGCGCCAACCTGGCGCGCCTCGGCATGTGCGCCGCCTGCCATACCGCCGACGTGGCGAAGCCCTTCGCCGGCGGCCTGGCCCTCGCCACGCCCTTCGGCACCGTCTACAGCACCAACATCACGCCCGACGCGCGCACCGGCATCGGCGCCTGGAGCGCCGAAGCGTTTACGCGCGCGATGCGCCAGGGCGTCGCGCGCGACGGCCGCCTGCTCTACCCGGCCTTCCCCTACACCCACTACACGAAGCTGGCCCAGGACGACATCGACGCCCTGTACGCCTTCTTCATGACGCGCCCGGCCATCGACGCGCCGGCGCGCGAGAACCGGATGCGCTTCCCCTTCGGTTTCCGGCCCCTGATCGGCTTCTGGAACCTGCTCTACCTCGACGAGTCGCCCTGGCAGGCAGACGCCCGCCAGTCGGCCCAATGGCAGCGCGGCGCCTATGTCACCCATGCGCTGGCCCACTGCGCCGCCTGCCACACGCCGCGCAGCGTGCTGGGCGGTCCGAAATCGGGCCGCCAGTTCGACGGCGGCGAGGCCGAGGACTGGTATGCGCCTGCCCTGAATGCCGGCTCTCCTTCGCCGCTGCCGTGGACACGCGAGCATTTGACCGCGTACCTGCGCACCGGCATCGCCCCCGGCCACGCGGTGGCGGGCGGCCCGATGCAGGACGTGGTCGTGCAGCTCGGCCAGGCCGACCCGCAGGACGTGCAGTCCATCGCCACGTACATCCACGGCTACCTGGCCCAGGCCCCGGCGCGCGCCGTGCTTCAGCCCGCCCCCCTGCCCGCTCCCGCCGCGAACGAGCCGGATGCCCGCATGCGCCTCGGCCACGAGACCTATGTCATGGCCTGCGCGCGCTGCCACGACGCCGGCCGCGCGTCCAGCTCGGGCGCCGCCCTCCAGCTGCAGCAGGCGGTGGCCCTGTACGATCCGGACCCGCGCAGCCTGCTCCACATCGTCCGCGAAGGCATCGCGCCGCCGGATGGCGAACCGGGACGCTTCATGCCGGGTTTCGCCACCATCCTGAATGACGAACAGCTCACCGCGCTCGCCGCCTACCTGCGGCGCTACGGCGCAGGTAGCGAACCTTGGGAAGACCTCGAGGACAGCGTGAAGAAGACGAGGACACCATGACGAAGTACCGCCTGCAGGTCAACGGCAAGCCGCACGAAGTCGATGTCGACGCCGACACGCCGCTGCTCTACGTGCTGCGCAACGACCTGAAACTCAATGGCGCCAAGTTCGGCTGCGGCATGGGACAGTGCGGCTCCTGCACGGTGACGGTCGACCGCGCGCCGGTGATGTCCTGCCTGCTGCCGGTGTCGATGGTCGGCCCGCGCGCGATCCGCACCGTGGAGTCGCCGGGCACGCGCTGGGTGCCGAGCGTGGTGCTGCAGCAGGCGTTTGTCGAAGAACAGGCGGCCCAGTGCGGCTACTGCATCGCCGGCATGATCATGCGCGCCACCGCCCTGCTCGATGCGGTGCGCGAGCCGACCGATGCCCAGATCCGCGCCTGGATGCAAGCGAACCTGTGCCGTTGCGGCACCCATATGCGGATCCTGCGCGCGGTGCGGCGCGCGGCAGACGCCCTGACGGCGGCGCCGGCGAGGAAGAAGCGGTGAACGGCAAGGTACAACGCCCGGGCCGCCGCCGCTTCCTGAAAAGCGGCGGCGCGCTCACGCTGTCCTTCGCGCTGCCGCTGCACGCGGCCGGGGATGAAGGCTTGCCGGGCAGCCTCGATAACGCCCCCTGGCTGGACGCCTGGATCCGGGTCGGCGCCGACAACCGCGTCACGGTCTTCACCGGCAAGGCGGAACTCGGCCAGGGCATCAAGACCGCCCTGATGCAGGTGGCCGCCCACGAGCTGCGGCTCGACCCGGGCCGCATGATGCTGGTGAGCGCCGATACCGAACGCACGCCCGACGAGGGATACACGGCCGGCAGCCATTCGATGCAGGACAGCGGCACCGCCCTGCGCCACGCCGCCGCCCAGGTGCGCCAGCTCCTTTACGAGCGCGCGGCCGCGCGCCTGAAGGCGCCGGTCGGATCCCTGCTGCTGTCGAACGGCGTGTTCCGCAGCACGGACGGGCGGCGCGTGAGTTTCGCCGAACTGGTGGCGGGCAGCGACCAGCACGTGCGCGCCACGGCCGCCCTGCCGGCATCGCCGCCCCCGGCCCCGGGCACGCCGCGCTATGCGGGCATCAGCCTGCCGCGCCTCGACATTCCGGCCAAGGTCGCGGGCGGCCTGATCTACGTGCACGACCTGCGCCTGCCCGCCATGGTGCATGCGCGCGTGGTGCGCCCGCCCTCGCAGGCCGCGCGCCTGCTGGGCGTGGACACGTCCCAGGTGATGCGCATGCCGGGCGTGCTGGAAATCGTGCGCGACGGCCGCTTCCTGGCCGTGATCGCCGACGAGGAGTGGCGCGCGGTGAAGGCCGCCGCCGCGCTTGCACGCGCCACGCGCTGGGAGGCGCCGGCCGCGCTGCCGGGCGGGCGCGACATCCCGTCCATCGTGCGCGGGCTGCCCAGCGAGCCGCATACCGTGCTGGCGCGCGGCGCACCTGGTGCGGCCGGCAAGACCCTGCGCGCCACCTACACCCGCCCCTTCCAGCTGCACGCCTCGCTCGGTCCCTCCTGCGCCGTGGCCTCGCTGGAACAAGGCCGCTATACGGTCTGGACCCATTCGCAGGGCGTGTTCCCGCTGCGCCGCGCCCTGGCCGAGCTGCTCGGCGCGCCCGAACAGGCGGTGCACTGCATCCACATGGAGGGTTCCGGCTGCTACGGCCACAACGGCGCCGACGACGTCGCGGCCGACGCCGTGCTGCTGGCGCGCGCCTTCCCCGGCCTGCCGGTGCGGGTGCAGTGGATGCGCGAGGAAGAACACGGCTGGGAGCCCTATGGCCCGGCGATGGTGGCGGACGTGCAGGCGACGCTGGGCCCGAACGGCATGATCGCCGACTGGCAGTACGAGGTCTGGAGCCAGTCGCACAACACCCGCCCCGGCAAGGCCGGCAACCTGCTCGCCGCCACCCACCTGGCACGTCCCTTCTCGCCGCCGGCGCCGAATCCCATTCCGCAACCGGAAGGCAGCGGCGACCGCAATGCCGTGCCCTATTACGTGCTGCCGAATGCGCGCGTGGTCCACCGCTTCCAGCCGCAAGGCGTGCTGCGCACCTCGGCGCTGCGCTCGCTGGGCGCCTACTGCAATGTGTTCGCGATCGAGAGCTTCATGGACGAACTGGCGCGGGCGGCCAGGCAGGACCCGGTGGCCTTCCGCCTGCGCCACCTGAATGACCCACGGGCCATCGAGACCGTCCGGACGGCGGCCGCGAAGTTCGGCTGGGACGCATATGAACGCAAGCAGGGGCGGGGCCGCGGCTTCGCCTTTGCCCGCTACAAGAACCTGGCCGCCTACTGCGCGGTGGCGCTGGAAGTCGAGGTGGCGCTGGACACCGGCTTCGTGCGCATCGTGCGCGCCGATGCGGCGGTGGATTGCGGCGAGGTCGTGAGCCCGGACGGGGTGCGCAACCAGATCGAGGGCGGCATCATCCAGTCGTCCAGCTGGACCCTGCTGGAGCAGGTGCGCTTCGATGCCAACGAAGTGCTGAGCCGCGACTGGGCCGGCTACCCGATCCTGCGCTTCAACCAGGCGCCCGACAAGGTGGCGGTGCACCTGCTGGACCGGCCGGGCCAGCCTTTCCTGGGCACCGGCGAAGCGGCGCAAGGCCCGGCCGCGGCGGCGATCGCCAATGCGGTGGCGGATGCCTGCGGCGCCCGGGTGCGCGACCTGCCGCTCGACCGCGCCCGCATGCGCGGCTTCAACAAGTAGGATGGTCGGCGAAGCCGACCATCCTACTGGAAGGCCTTCCAGAACATATATGCCGCCAGCGCATACAGGATCACCGCGAACACCTCCTGCAGCTGGCGCACCGGCATGCGGTGGGCGGTGCGCGCGCCCAGCGGCGCCATGGTCACGCTGGCCAGCACGATGATGGCCAGCGCCGGCAGGTAGATGAAGCCGAGCGCATACGCCGGCCGCCCCGGCTCGCCCCACCCGAAATACATGTTGGAGATCGTGCCCGAGAGCGCGATCGGAAAGCCCAGCGCCGCGCTGGTGGCGACCGCGTTGTGGATGCGCACCCCGCACCAGGTCATGAAAGGCACCGAGATGAACCCGCCGCCGGCGCCGACGATGCCCGACAGGGTGCCGATGAAGCCCCCTGCCGCGAACATGCCCGGCTTGCCCGGCAGCGCGCGCGCCGCGGCCGGCTTCTTCCCGACCAGCATCTGGGTGGCCGAGAAGGCGACGAAGACGCCGAAGAAGGCGGCGAGGAAGGAGGAGTCCATCTGCTTGCCGATCCAGGGCCCGATCCAGGACCCGATCAGGATGCCCGGCGCCAGCAGCTTCACCACGGGCCACAGGACGGCGCCGTGCTTGTGGTGGGCACGCACCGAAGAGAGCGACGTGAACAGGATGGTGGCGAGCGAGGTGGCGATCGCCATGTGGATGGTGAGTTCCGGCGCAATGCCGCGCGCCGTGAAGATCATCGTGATGAAGGGCACCAGCACCATGCCGCCGCCGATGCCCAGCAGGCCCGCCGCGAAGCCGCCGAAGGCGCCCATCAGCAGCAGGGCGACGATCAGGCCGAGGTCCATCAGCGCTTCCCTTCGCGCAGCAGTGTGACGATGGCGTTCCACTGCCCGTTTGTCACCGGCGAAATCGACAGGCGGCTGCCCTTCTGCAGCAGCACCATGTCTTCCAGCGCCGCGATGGTGCGCATCTCCGTCAGCGGCAGGTAGCGCCCCTGTTCGACGGCGCGCACGTCGACCGAGATCCAGCGCGGGTTTTCCTCGGTGGCCTTGGGATCGAAGTAGTGGCTGGACGGGTCGAACTGGCTCGCGTCCGGATAGGGCGTGCTGGCCACTTCCGCGATGCCGGCCACGCCGGGCACCGCGCAGCTGGAGTGGTAGAACAGGACGCCGTCGCCGACCGACATGGCGTCGCGCATGAAGTTGCGCGCCTGGTAGTTACGGACGCCGAACCAGGCCACCGTCTGCTTCGGCGCAGCCAGGACGTCGTCGAAACTGACTTCGTCCGGTTCGGATTTCATCAACCAGTAGCGCATCGGATCTCCTGCAAACAAAAAAAAGCGGTTGCGTACCAAGGTGCGCAACCGCTCGTGTATGTAGCCCCGCCTGTGTCGTTATTGCCGGCATCCCGAACCAAAAGGCTCAAGGTGGTCGCAGTCAGCTCAATTTCGGGTTCGTCAGACTAGTGACGCTCGCGCCCACCAAGCATGTCCCACAACCTATGCGAAAGAATGGTTCAAGGAATATATGACAAATCTCGAACACCGCAGGGTAGTGCGCAGTTTACTCTGTTGGCCGAGCATGTCAACCGAATCCGGACTCAGGCCGGATTTTCCCGCGGCGCCAGCGCCGCGTCGAGCACGGTGTGCATGGCTTCGAGCTTCTGCTTGACTTCCAGCACCGACATGCCGGCCAGCGGCCCTTCCGGCGATTTGACCGACAGGAATTCCGCAGCCACGCTCAGCGCCGCCATCACGGCGATGCGGTCGGTGCCGCGCACCTTGCCCGAGTCGCGCAGCGCGCACATCTTGCCATCGAGGTAATGGACCGCTTCGCGCAGCGTGCGCTCTTCGCCTTCGCGGCAGGCCAGGCGGTAGGACTGGCCCATGATGGTGCAATCGAGATGGATCATCGCGGAACCTCGCTCGACTCGGCAGCGTCGGAAGCTGCCGCGCCTTCGCCATCGGCGTCGGCATCCGCCTGCTCGGCGGGCGGGGGCAGCATGGCAAGCAGCGCCTCGACACGCTGCTGGGCTTGCGCAAGCTGGTTCTTGAACGCCGCATTCTCGGCGTTCAGCAGCTTATTGGCCTGTTGCCACAACTTGTTCTCGGCGCGCAGCGACTGGGTCAGCTGGGCGAGCCGGTCGATTTTGTCGGAGAGGTCTTGGAATTCGGAAATCATTCGACACTATAGGACTGAGATGGTTTTTCCGTCAACCGAATCGCAGGCACGGCATGCCCCCCTCGCGAGGGGAAACATGGGGGCGGATCGGACGTGGCGCAGGCGTGCGGCGCAGGCGCATCGTCTTAGTGTACCCTGCCCGGCTGTTGTCTGCGTCACCATGCTTTCGACGCGCACAGCCCCCTATTACATTGCGGGCCGTCAAAAAAGTCGGTTCGATCTCGCACACTGGCGCTTGAAATGGGGTGTTATGATCCCTATAATTAGCACTCGTTGGCAGAGAGTGCTAACAACCGCAGCATCCAGATTCAAGGCCGGCGCCGCTGTGCGGCGGCCCTCGATAGCTAGTCAAACCACTGAAAAATAAGGAGTTTTGCATGAACCTTCGTCCTCTCCACGATCGCGTTATCGTGAAGCGTCTCGACCAGGAGACCAAGACTGCATCCGGCCTGATCATCCCCGACGCGGCCGCCGAGAAGCCGGACCAGGGCGAGATCCTCGCCGTCGGCAACGGCAAGGTGCAGGAAAACGGCCAGGTTCGTCCGCTGGAAGTGAAGGTCGGTGACCGCGTCCTGTTCGGCAAGTACTCGGGCCAGGCCGTCAAGGTCGATGGCCAGGAACTGCTGGTCATGCGCGAAGAAGACATCATGGCTGTCGTCAGCCAGTGATCCGTCGATAAGCACGCATCCCTCCTGTAATACACATTCACGAATTCATTCGGAGAACAAGAAATGGCAGCTAAAGAAGTAGTGTTCGGCGACGCAGCGCGCGCCAAGATGGTCGAAGGCGTCAACATCCTCGCCAACGCAGTCAAAGTCACCCTGGGCCCGAAAGGCCGCAACGTGGTGCTGGAGCGCTCGTTCGGCGCCCCGACCGTCACCAAGGACGGCGTCTCGGTCGCGAAAGAGATCGAACTGAAGGACAAGCTCATGAACATGGGCGCGCAGATGGTGAAGGAAGTCGCCTCTAAAACCAGCGACAACGCCGGTGACGGCACCACCACCGCGACCGTGCTGGCGCAAGCCATCGTTCGCGAAGGCATGAAGTTCGTCGCCGCCGGCATGAACCCGATGGACCTGAAGCGCGGCATCGACAAGGCCGTCGCCGCCACCGTCGAAGAACTGAAGAAGATCGCCAAGCCGACCACCACCTCGAAAGAGATCGCCCAAGTCGGCGCCATCTCGGCCAACTCGGAAACCTCGATCGGCGAGCGCATCGCTGAAGCGATGGAAAAAGTCGGCAAGGAAGGCGTCATCACCGTCGAAGACGGCAAGTCGCTGAACGACGAGCTGGACATCGTGGAAGGCATGCAGTTCGACCGCGGCTACCTGTCGCCGTACTTCATCAACAACCCGGACAAGCAGGTCGCCGTTCACGAGAACCCGTTCATCCTGCTGTGCGACAAGAAGATCTCGAACATCCGTGACCTGCTGCCGGTGCTGGAGCAAGTCGCCAAGGCCGGCCGTCCGCTGGTGATCGTCGCCGAAGACATCGAAGGCGAAGCGCTGGCGACCCTGGTGGTCAACAACATCCGCGGCATCCTGAAGACCGTCGCCGTCAAGGCGCCGGGCTTCGGCGACCGCCGCAAGGCCATGCTGGAAGACATCGCCATCCTGACCGGCGGCCAGGTCATCGCCGAAGAAGTCGGCCTGACCCTGGAAAAGGTCACGCTGCAGGAGCTGGGCCAGGCCAAGCGCGTCGAAGTGGGCAAGGAAAACACCATCATCATCGACGGCGCCGGCGCCGCTGAAGCGATCGAAGCACGCGTCAAGATGGTCCGCGTCCAGATCGAAGAAGCGACCTCGGACTACGACCGCGAAAAACTGCAAGAGCGCGTGGCCAAGCTGGCCGGCGGCGTTGCCGTGATCCGCGTCGGTGCAGCCACCGAAGTCGAGATGAAAGAGAAGAAGGCCCGCGTGGAAGACGCGCTGCACGCAACCCGCGCTGCCGTCGAAGAAGGCATCGTCCCGGGCGGCGGCGTGGCCCTGCTGCGCGCACGTTCGAACATCGACATCAAGGGCGACAACCCTGACCAGGACGCAGGCATCAAGATCGTCCTGCGCGCCATGGAAGAGCCGCTGCGCATGATCGTCCAGAACGCCGGCGACGAACCGTCGGTCGTGGTCGCAGCCGTCATCGCCGGCTCCGGCAACTACGGCTACAACGCCGCCAACGGCACCTACGGCGACATGGTCGAAATGGGCGTGCTGGATCCGGCCAAGGTCACCCGCTCGGCACTGCAGAACGCAGCGTCGATCGCCGGCCTGATGCTGACCACCGACTGCATGGTCTCGGAAGTCGTCGAAGACAAGCCGGCCGGCGGCATGGGCGGCATGGGTGGCATGGGCGGCATGGGCGGCATGGACGGCATGATGTAATAGCCGGTCCGGCCAAGGGCGCCCCGGGCGCCCTGCCAGCCACGAAGCCTGCAAGGTTCACGCCCTGCAGGCTTTTTTCATGCCTGCGGCGTTCCCGCGGTGGCCGGCGGCCAGGCGGGGCCGGGGCGCACGCAGGCCGAGGAAGACCAGCGCGCTGCCGAACTCCGCCAGCGCGGCCGGCCAGTTCAGGGGCAGCGGCATGCCTTGCGCCGCGAGCGCTTGCGCGAAGGGAGGGCTGGCGAGCGCCGCCAGGGTCAGGAAGCCCAGTGCGAGCGAGAAGGCGCCGAACACGAGGCGCAGCAGCAAGGCGGTAAGGTGGACGGGGCGGTTCATGGCGGCTCCTTTGCAGTGGATGGGTGGAGCCCCCACTCTATCGATGCGCGAACGCATATAAAATAGGCGTCCATGAAACCATCGTATGCAAAGCTGCAATCAAAGCTGGGGCCGCAGGAGCTCGAGATCGTCCTCGCCTTGCTGCGCGGCCGCACCCTGGCCGGCGCCGCCGAGCGCCTGAAGGTGGACACGTCCACGGTCTTCCGCGCCATCAAGCGCGTCGAGCAGGACGTCGGCGAACTGCTGTTCGACCGCGGCCGGCAAGGCTATACGGCGACGGAGCTGGGCCGCGTGCTGGCCAGCCACGCCGAGCGCATCGAGACCCAGCTGGAAGAAGCGCGCGAAGCCGCCTTCAACCAGGCCACCGAACCCTCGGGCCTGCTGCGCATCACCCTTACCGACACGCTGCTGCACACGGTGCTGCTGCCGGTGCTCGCGCCCTTCACTGCCCTCCACCCGCGCATCGAACTCGAACTGGCCACCACCAACGTGCTGGTCAACCTGAGCCAGCGCGAAGCCGACATCGCCATTCGCGTGACCAACGATCCGCCAGAACACCTGGTCGGCAGCCGTCTCGGCACCGTGCGTTCGGCGGTCTATGCAGGAAAGGATTACCTCGCGCGCCAGCCGGCGGACACACCGCTGGGCGCGATGGACTGGATCGCCCTCGACGACAGCCTGCCCGACCATCCGTCGCAGGGCTGGCGCCGCGCACGCTTTCCGCAGGTGGCGCCGCGCCACAAGGTGAGCAACCTGCTGGCCGTGGCCGGCGCCGTCGTGGGCGGCCTGGGTGTCGGCGTCGTGCCGCTGGCGGTGATACGCGAGCATCCGCACGCCCTCATGCTGGAGGGGCCGCTGCCGGAACTCGACATCGGCCTGTGGGTGCTGGCCCACCCCGACACGCGCTACCTGGGACGGATGAAGGCCATGTTCGATTTCCTGCGCGGCGCCGTCGTGCTGCCCTCATAATGTCCGCCATGACGCCCACTTTTTTCGCCGACGCCAGGCAATTCCGCACCTGGCTGGAAACCCACGCCGCCGGCAGCACCGAGCTGCTGGTGGGCTTCCACAAGGTCGGCCCCAGGCAGCCCTGCATGAGCTGGTCCGAATCGGTGGACGAAGCCCTGTGCTTCGGCTGGATCGACGGCGTGCGCCGGCGCATCGACGACGCGACCTACTCGATCCGCTTCACGCCGCGCAAGCCCTCTTCGATCTGGAGCGTGGTAAACATCGCCAAGATGGACAAGCTGCGCGCGCAAGGGAAGATGACGGCCGCGGGCGAAGCGGCCTTCGCGCTGCGATCGGAGGCGAAATCCGGCATCTACGCGCACGAGCGCCTCGATGCGCCCGAGCTCTCGCCGGCGGAACTGGCGCGCTTCCAGTCTGACGCCGCCGCGTGGGCCTACTTCGACACCTGCCCTCCCGGCTATCGCAAGACGGTCCTGCACTGGATCACGAACGCGAAGAAGGAAGCGACACGCAGCGGGCGGCTCGACAAACTCATGCAGGCCTGCGCGGCAGGCGAACGGCTGGCCTAGCCAGGCGCTCCGCCAGCATCGCGGTCGCCACCGCCTGCAATACGTGGATCCCCCAACGTTCGCCGGCCTTGCGCGGACCAGCCTTCACCTCGCCTTCGGTAATGCCGAGCAGCGGCGCAATGACGCCGATGTTCACCGCGTAGAGCGCCGTGCCATACAGCGCACCGATGGCAGCCGGCGATAGCGACGGCGCGGCTTCCCGCAGCTTGGGAACGGCCAGTGCGAACGCCGCCGATGCCCCGAGGTGATTGGTGAACTCGACGATGCTTGTGCCGGTGTCGCCGATGACCTTGCGCGAACCGGTGAGGTCGTCGATCCAGTCGACCGCATCCCGGTCGAGCGTCTTGGTCAGGGCGCCGCTCTTGCGCCCGGCGTACATCACGGCGGTGGTCAGCACGCCGGCGATCAGGCCGCCCGTCATCGCTGCTGTGTATCGTTGCATGGTTGCTCCTCGAGGTCGTGGTCGAGCCACGATACGTTCCCTCTCGCTTCCCTTCGGTACGGTACAGCACGGAGCTGCGCCGGACACCGCGTCAACCGCGATGCATGAATGGCGTCGTCTGCACATGCATATATTGACGGCAACATAAGCCCCTGCTACTGTACTGCGTGTAATAGTACAGTTAGGAGCCACCATGAGCCGCCGTATCCCCTTGATGCTGAACATCGCCACCGGCGACACCCGGCCGATCAATCGCCAGATCGTCGACGGCGTGCGCCGCCTGATCGCCAGCGGCGAGCTGCCGGTCGGCGCTGCGCTACCCAGCGTGCGCGGCCTGGCCCAGCAGCTGTCGATCAATCCGAACACCGTCGCCAAGGCCTACGGCGAACTGGCCACCGAGGGCTGGGTGGAATCGCGCGCGGGCCTGGGCCTGTTCGTGCTGCCGCCGCGCCAGCTGCTGTCCGACGCCGAGCGCGAACGCCGCCTCGATGAAGCGGTCGACCGCTTCACCGGTGACGTCATCGGCCTGGGCTATTCGAGCGCCGAAGTGCTGGAGCGCGTCGAATCCGAACTGGCGGCCTGCCTGCCGCGCAAGGTCGCATAAGCCGAATAGGGAGCCATCGTGAACGACTACGTCATCCATACCGAGAACCTGAACCTGTCCTACCGCGGCAAGCAGGCGCTCGACAAGCTGTCGCTGCGCCTGGCGCGCGGCGGCGTGCACGCCATCGTCGGCGCCAACGGGGCCGGCAAATCGACCCTGTTCCGCGTGCTGCTGGGATTCGCGTCCGCCGACAGCGGCAGCGCCGCGGTGCTCGGCTGCGACAGCCGCGCCCTGAGCCCGGCGCTGCGCGCCCGCATCGGCTTCGTCAACGAAGAACACACCCTGCCCACCTGGATGCGCGTGGAGGAACTCGCCGCCATGCAGCGCCGCCTCTACCCCGGCTGGAACCAGGAGCGCTACCGCCAGGTGCTGTCCAACTTCAACGTGGCCGACCGCCAGAAGATCGCCGAGCTCTCGCGCGGCGAACGCGCCGGCGTCAGCCTGGCGCTGGCCCTGGCCCAGGGCCCGGAACTCCTGATCCTCGACGAGCCCACGCTCGGCCTGGACGTCGTCGCCAAGCGCGCCTTCCTGGACGCCCTGCTGCAAACGAGCCTGGACGATGGCGCAACGGTCGTCTACTGCTCGCACCAGATGGAAGAGATCGAGCGCGTCGCCGACAATCTGGTGATCATGGAGCGCGGCGTGCTGCGCCACATGTCGCCGCCCGGCGACTTCTGCGAGCGCGTGGCCCTGTGGATCGCCGACTTCCCCTTCCGCCA
Source organism: Massilia sp. BKSP1R2A-1 (assembly GCF_050586525.1). NCBI lineage: Bacteria > Pseudomonadati > Pseudomonadota > Betaproteobacteria > Burkholderiales > Oxalobacteraceae > Massilia > Massilia sp. BKSP1R2A-1. The sequence continues at coordinate 59,360 of NZ_JBOBRE010000021.1, forward strand.
GCCGGATGCGGTCCACCTTCCGGGCGTGCTCGAAATGCGCGTCATCGACGGCCTCGCCCACCTGGTCGTGTTCGACGGCGGCGAAGACTTCGGCGCCCGCCTGCGCCTGATGGGCGCGCGCAGCGCCCAGTGCATGCCCGTCAGCCTCGACCGCGCCGTCAACGGCTTCCTCGCGCGCGGCCATGCCGGCGCTTCCCCCCTGTCCGCCGCCGCCTGAAAGAACGCGCCATGAAAGACCTCTTCTTCGCCGAGTGCCGGCGCTTCCGCAACCTGGCCATCGTCGGCGCCATCGTGCACCTGATGCTGCTCGTGCTGGCGTCCCGCATCACCGAGCCGCTGATGCAGCGCTGGCAGCCGCAGTCGCTGTTCCTCCTGCTGCATGCCCTGGCGGCCCTGGCCCTGGCGGTCTACCAGTTCGGCAGCCATCGCCAGAGCAGCCGCTGGGTGTGGCTGATGCACAGGCCGCTGCCACGCGGCCGCATTTTTGCCGCACTGGCGCTGGCGGCGCTGGCGCTGATCGTGGTGGTGATCGGCCTGCCGATCCTGCTCGCAGTAGCCGGCACCGACCGGCTGTCGGGCAACACGGTCGACCTGCGACACTACCTGGCCGTGCCTTACTGCGTGCTGGTGGCCGCCAACGGCTGGCTGGCCGGCACCTACCTGATGCTGTGCGGCCGCCGCGCCGCCTGCGTGGTGCTGGCCGTGCCCTTCCTGTTCATGGCCCATATGGCCACCGGCGCAGCGATGCTGTTGCCCGGCCTGTTGAGCGTGGCCCTGATGACGGCGCTCGCCTACAGCACCTTTGCGCCCGACCGTACCGCGCCGCCGCGCGGCGCCAGCATGCTCGCGGCAGCCGTCCCGCTGGTGCTCGGCTGCTATTTCGTGATGCTGTGGGGCGGCTCGCTCGGCTTCCAGTATGGCCAGATGCTGGTCGGCGTCCACCCGCTCAACCGCGCGGTGCCCCCGAGCGGCGGCTTCACCGAACTGGCCCGCAACGACAGCGCCGCGAACCTGGAGCGCATGCTGGCGGCGTCGAACGATCCGCGCGCGGCGCACTGGCGCCGCCAGGTCGCCCTGTCGGGTGCGGCCGCCGTGCGTCCGGCCCTTGACGCGCATCCGGTGCGCCAGGAACTGGGCAATTCGAATGCGATGCAGTGGAGCGACGGCGACCTCAAGATCATCTGGAGCTTCAACCACGACCGCATGATGTACGAAGGCCGCGACATGCACACCGCCGCGCCGCGCGGCTGGTATGGCCGGGGCGGAATCGGCGACCTGCGTCCCTTCGAATCGGTGCCGCTGATGGAGGGCAAATACATCGTGACCCGCCATCACCTGTTCGCGCACGAGATGCACACCCGCCGCGTGCGCACCCTGATCTCCCTGCCCGCCGACGAAACCATGACCGGCCGCACCAAGGAAATCGGGATGGGACAGTACCTGCTGACCAACCGGCGCCTGATCGCCTACCGCGAACCGCTGGACACCGCCGCCCCGCTCGAAGAAGTCTACAGCGTGCCGCTGCCGGGCCCGTTCCGCGACCTCGCGCGTGTCGACGTGGCGCGCCTGCTGGACGGCACCCTGCTCTCCTTCAATTTCGGGCGCCGCATGGTCGACGGCCACGCCGGCTCGCGCCAGCAGCTGGTGTTCGTGGACGCTGACGGCCGGGCGCAGGCCATCGCCACCCGCGCGCTGGCGCACGACTTCCCGCTGCTGTTCGAGCACAAGGCCTGGTGGCTGTCGCCGGCCTGCGACGCCCTGCTGTCCCTGCCCGGGCGCCTGCTCGACGTCGGCCTGATCGACGACGCTCCCGACGCGCCCGAGCCTGCCCGTCCGCAGTCGATCATTGCCGCGGCGCTGCTGGCCGCCCTGCTCTCCGGCGGCTTCGCCTGGTGGCGCCTGCGCCATGCCGCGCCGCGCAGCCGGCTGGCCTGGACGCTCGGCGCCCTGCTGCTGGGACCTCCCTGCGCGGCCTGCCTGCTGATCCTGCGCCCCCACGCCGCGCGCCCGACCCTGGCCGCCGCCACGACGCCTGCACCGGTCGCCGTGCCCGCCGCCGCCTGACGGGAGAGACGTCCATGCGAGCTTTACATCGCGCAGCGCTGGCGCTCCTGCTCCTCCTGCCGCCCGCTGCCGGCGCTGCCGCACCGGGCAGCCAGCTGGCCGCCGAGCTGGCCCGCAACGCGGCGCTGCCGCGTGCGCCGCTCCTGCCGCTCGAGGCCTTCGATCGGGAAGGAGAACTACGCGAGGTGCGCCTGGCGCCCGACGGCGCCCATCTCGCCTACATCGTCGAATCGCGCGGCATCGCCTACCTGTACGCCCAGCCTGTCGCGAAGGGACCCGCGCGTCGCCTGCTGGGCCTCGAGACCGGCGCACGCATCCATTGGTCGGTCGATGGGGGCCTGCTCTTCATCGAGCAGAAAGACGGCCTGTCGGCGGTCGCGCCGAAAGATGGCGCCAGCGCCAGGCTGGCCGTGTTCGACAAGACGCCCGGCAGTACGCGCAGCCAGGGTTTCGCCGGCATCGACCCGTCCCGTCCGCGCCATGCCATCGTGCGCGAGGACGATCCGGCGCGCGGCAACAGCCGCCTGCTGCGCATCGGTCCCGACGGCGCGCGTGACGTCCTGTACGACGGCCCCGGCATGGTCACCGGCCACGCCATGGGCCTTGATGGCAAGCTTGCCGTGATCCGCCGCCTGGACGCGGATTTTCGCCAGCTGATCCTGCGCCGCGACGGCGCCGCCTGGGTGGAAGCGACGCGCTGCCAGCCCTTCCGCGAATGCAGCCTGGTCGGCCTGTCGCCGGACGGGAAGCGCCTGTTCCTGCGGACCGCGCACCAGAACGACCGCGACGCGCTGGTCGAGGTGACGCTGGCATCCGGCGCGCGCCGCACCGTGCTGCAGGATCCGCAGGCGACGGCCGACCTGGCCGGCGTGCTGCTCTCCGCGAAAGAGCGCCAGCCGATGGCGGCGGCCTGGCTGCTGCCGCAGCCGCGCATGGCCGGCATCGACGCCGCGGGCAAGCGCCTTGCCCAGGACCTCGCCCGCCGCTTCCCCGAGGGTGGCGTGCTGGCCGACTACTGCGCGCCTGCGCTCTGCCTGCTGGCGGAGCGCAGCGCCCGGCTGGAACAGGCGCGCTACTGGCTCTACGATGCGCAGGCGCGCAGCTTCCGTACAGTCCTCGACACTGTCGACACGGGCGGCAAGCCGCTGCCGGAACGCCAGCTCGCGCGCAAGATCGCGCTGCGCTACCCGGCCTCCGACGGCACCATGGTGCATGGCTACCTGAGTTTGCCGCCCGGCCTGCCGGCCCGCACGCTGCCGCTCGTGACTGCGGTGCATGGCGGCCCCTGGAGCCACGCCAACGCAGGCTTCGAGCCGACCGTGCAGCTGCTGGTGAACCGCGGCTACGCGGTGTTCCAGCCCAACTTCCGCGGTTCGACCGGCTATGGCCAGCGCTACATGCTGGCGCCCGGCGCGGACTTCGGCAACGGCCGGGTCCAGGGCGACATCGTCGACGGCGTGCGCTGGCTGCTGGCGCAGGGCGTGGGCGACCCGCAGCGCCTCGCCATCATGGGCGCCTCCTTCGGCGGCTATTCGACCCTGCTGGCGCTCAGCCACACACCCGGCATGTTCCGCGCCGGGATCGCGACCCAGCCCCCGACCGACCTGGCGCGCGCCCTCCGGCAGGCTGCCGCGGTGCGCGCAAAACCGGGCGAGGCCCCGTTCAGCCAGGTGCTGCGCGAACTCGGCATCGACGCCGGCAACGCGGTGCAACTCGGCCCGATCGCGCGGGCGGCGCCGGCCCTGCACGCGGCCAGCGTGAAGGTTCCGCTGCTGGTGGTGGCGGGCGGGCGCGACGAGAAGGTCGAGGTGGAGGCCGTGGTCGACTACGTCGCGCGCCTGCAGGGACTCGGCAAGCCGGTCAGCCTGCTGGTCGACCCGGACGAGGGCCACAACACGCGCAACCCGGTGGTGCGGCGCGCGCTGCAGCACCTGGTGCTGCAGATGCTGCACCGCCACCTGGGCGGCCCGGCGCCAGCGACGCCGGAGCCGGAAGTGGCGCGCTACCTCGCGCGCACCATGCGCGCCGATGGGGCGCTGCCGCGCAAGAGCAGCTGAGGAGGCACCGGGCCCACATTTGCCCGCAGAACACGCTCGGTGTAGACTCCTTCGTCATCCAACGAGGCAACCATGTCCAAGCGTGTTCTTTATCTGTCGTCCCTCTCCCTGCTGGCCACCGTGATCCTGGCCGTGTCGATCGGCGGCTGCAAGCGCGCCGAGCGGGAAACGCCCAAGCCCGCCCCCGCGCCGGCCGTCAAGGAAGCGCCCGCGCGCAGCAAGGAACAGGCGATGGACGCCCTGCTCGCCGTCCCCGAGCTGAAGGCCTGGTCGGCCCAGATCGAGAAGCGCTCGCAGGGCAAGGCGCATGGCGCCGTGGTCGAAGACGATCCCATTCCGCGCGAAGTCAACGGCAAGAAGTACTACCAGCTGACCTTCGTCGAGAACCGCAGCCAGGACGTGCGCCGCCGCGAGAGCTTCCTGGTGTCCCAGCAGGGCGACGAGATCCTGGTCGAGGACCCGGAGACCGACAAGCTCCTGAGCCTGCAGGAATGGCGCCGCACCATCGAGCGCGTCGACCTCAAGAGCGCCGACTGATCCGGCCCGCCCCGGCCGCCAGCGCGGCGGCCACGACCAGGATGAGCGCAGCCGCGCCGAAGGTCGCCCGATAGCCCCAGGCATCGAACAGCAGGCCGCCGACCGTGGCGCCCGCGGCGATCGCCAGCTGCACCACCGCCACCATCAAACCGCCGCCCCGCTCCGCATCCTGCGGCAGGGTGCGCGCCAGCCAGGTCCACCAGCCGACCGGCGCTGCGGTGGCGACCAGTCCCCACCCACCCACCAGCAGCGCCGTCGCACCCAGCGAATCGCCGAAGCCCAGCAGGGCCAGGGCCAGCGCCGCCATCAGGAGGGGAATCACGGTGAGGGTGCGCATCATGCCCTCTTTTAGGTATCCGCCGATCAGGGTGGTGCCGACGAGGCCCGCCACGCCGATCACGAGCAGCAGTAGCGATAGCAGGCCGTTGTCGACCCGGGTCACGGATTCGAGGAAGGGACGCAGGTAGGTGAACAGCGTGAACTGCCCCATGAAGAACAGGCTCACGGCCGCCATGCCGAGGGCCACGGCTGGATTCCTCAACAGGCCAAACACATTGCCGCCGCCGGCCCTGCGCTCGGCCGGCAGTGCCGGCAGGCTCGCGAACTTCCATACGAGGGCCAGCGCGGCCACGGGAATCAGGCAGAAGAAGGCGCCGCGCCAGCCGATGATCGCGCCAAGGTAGCTGCCCAGCGGCGCCGCGACCACGGTGGCCAGCGCATTGCCGCCGTTGAGGATGGCCAGCGCACGCGGCACGTTTTGCGGCGGCACCAGGCGCATCGCGGTGGCGGCCGACATCGACCAGAAGCCGCCGATCGCCACGCCGATGAAGGCGCGTCCGATCATGAAGGTGAGGTAGTCCGGCGCAAAGGCGGCCAGGGTGCCGGACACGATCATCAGGAGCGCGAGGCCAAGCAGCAGGACCTTGCGATCGAGCCGCCCGGCGAGCACGGGAATCGCGAGGCTGGTGAGCAGGGCAAAAGCGCCGGAGACCGAGATCGCCTGGCCGGCCTGCCCTTCGCTCACGTTCATGTCGGCGGCAATGGGACTGAGCAGGCTGACCGGCATGAATTCGGAGGCGACCAGCACGAAGGCGCCGAGCGACATGGCGAGCACGGCGCCCCAGGCGGGACGCGCGCCGGCGCCGTCCACGGCATGGGACAGTGTGTGTGGATGCATGGGTGAAGCGGGCGCCGGCACGCGGCGCCTGGAAGAAAGGGACTTATTCGGCCAACGTGGCGCTGTCGATCACGAAGCGGTACTTGACGTCGCCCGCCAGCATGCGCTCGTAGGCGGCGTTGATCTCGTCGGCACGAATCATCTCGATGTCGGCGACGATGCCGTGTTCGGCGCAGAAGTCCAGCATCTCCTGGGTTTCCGGGATCCCGCCGATCATCGAGCCGGCCAGCGCGCGGCGCTTCATGATCAGGTTGAAGACCTGCGGCGACGGGTGCGGCGTGGACGGGGCGCCGACCAGCACCATGGTGCCGTCGCGCTTGAGCAGGTTCAAGTACGCATCCAGGTCGTGCGGCGCGGCCACCGTGTTGACGATCAGGTCGAGGCGCTTCGCCTGCGCGGCCATGGCGGCCGGGTCGGTTGACACCACGACCTCGTGGGCGCCAAGCAGCTCGGCGTCCCGGCGCTTCGATTCGGACGTGGTGAAGGCCACCACGTGGGCGCCCAGGGCACGGGCCAGCTTGATGCCCATGTGGCCCAGGCCGCCGATACCGACGATGCCCACGGTCTTGCCGGGGCCGGCCTGCCAGTGGCGCAGCGGCGACCAGGTGGTGATGCCGGCGCACAGCAGCGGGGCCACGCTGGCCAGCTGTTCGCGCGCATGGGACACGCGCAGCACATAGCGCTCGTGCACGACGATTTGCTGCGAGTAGCCGCCGAGGGTGTGGCCGGGGGCGTCACTGGTGGGGCCGTTGTAGGTGCCGACCATGTGGTCGCAGTAGTTTTCCAGCCCGGCCTCGCAGTCGGCGCAGCCCTGGCAGCTGTCGACCATGCAGCCGACGCCGACCAGGTCACCGACCTGATGCTTGCTGACGTGGGCGCCGACCGCACTCACGGTGCCGACGATCTCGTGGCCCGGCACGCAGGGGTAGAGGGTGCCGGCCCATTCGCCGCGCACCTGGTGCAGGTCGGAGTGGCAGACGCCGCAGAAGGCGATCTCGATCTGTACGTCGTGCGGTCCCGGCGCGCGGCGCGCGATGTCCAGGGATTCCAGGGGGCGGTCGCCCGCGTGGGCGCCGTAGGCTTTGACGGTCATGGTGCGTGGGTCCTTGCAGTGCTATCGATAGCCTGCATGGTAATGTCAAAGCGGCCTCGGGAACGGAGCGGAATTTGCATGCCCTTATGAATCTCGCTCATTAATAACATAAGTCATTAGGTGCACAGTGTCATAAAATGAGCACTTCGATTACAAGGACACCGACGTGGCACGCGACAACATCAACGACATCCTGGTCTTCCTCGTCATCGCGCGCGAGCGCAGCTTCACGCGCGCCGCATCCAAGCTGGGCATGACGCAGTCGGCGCTCAGCCACATCATGCGCGGCCTCGAGGAGCGCCTCGGCGTGCGCCTGCTTTCGCGCACCACGCGCAGCGTCTCACCCACCGAAGCCGGCGAGCGCCTGCTGCAGAACGTGGGTCCGCGGCTGGAAGAGATCGAGGCCGAGATCGCGGCGATTTCCGACCTGGGCGACAAGCCCGCCGGCCTGGTGCGCATCACGGCGGTGGACAACGTGATCGACAACGTCCTGTGGCCGCGCCTCGCGACTATCATGCCGCAGTACCCCGACCTGCACCTCGAGATGAGCTCGGACTACCGCATGGTCGACATCGCGGCCGAACGCTACGACATCGGCGTGCGTTTCGGCGACCAGGTGGAGAAGGACATGGTGGCGGTGCGCCTGACGCCCGACATGCCGACCATGATCGTCGGCTCGCCCGCCTACTTCGCACACCGGCCCGTGCCGGCGTCGATCCAGGACCTCATGAAGCACAACTGCATCGGCCTGCGCCTGGCCACCAGCGGCGGCGTGTATGCATGGGAGCTCGGCCATGAGGGCCGCGCCATCGAGTTCCGCCCGCGCGGCCAGCTGATCTTCAATACCGTCTACCCGATGGTCAATGCGGCGCTGAGCGGCTGCGGCCTGGCCTTCCTCACGGAGGACCTGGTCGGCCACCACATCCGCGCCGGCCGCCTCGTCAGCGTGATGTCGGACTGGTGCCCGCCCTTCCCCGGCCTGCATGCCTACTACCCCAGCCGGCGCCACTCCTCGCGCGCGCTGGCGCTGGTGATCGACGCGATCCGCTACAAGGGCCAGTGAGATTGTGCGCAATTTGCGGCGCCTGAATCGTCTATGCTCGGGGGATATCTACTACGGAAGGTCCCATGAAGCTCGCCGTTCGCGCCCTCGTCGTCGCCGCCCTGCTGGCTTGCGCCGGCGCCCACGCCCAATCCCCCGTTGTCGCCGCCGAGCAGATCGCGGTCGGTTCGAGGCCCTATGCGGTGCAGGCGTCGATCGCCGGCGCCGGCCGCTACACGGTCATCTTCGAATCCGGCTTCGGCACCGGCCTGGGCGCCTGGCGCAAGGTGGCGCCGGAGCTGGCCAAGGATGCGAGCGTCCTCACCTACTCGCGCGCCGGCCACGGCACGTCCGAAGCAAGACCAGAACCGCGCACCATCGCGCAGAACACCAACGAGCTCGAACAGCTGATCGCGGCGCAGAAGCTGGCGCCGCCCTTCATCCTGGTCGGCCACTCCTACGGAGGCCTGCTGGCGCGCGCCTACGCGGCACGCCACCCCGCACAGGTGGCCGGGCTGGTGCTGGTCGATCCGAGCGACGAACGCTTCAATGCCGGCCTGCGCAAACTCGATGCGAAGCGCGCGGCAGCCGACGACGCGCAGTTCGCAGCCATTGTCCCGCCCAAGTTCAAGCCCGAGCTCGCGCTGCTGCAGCCGGTGCTCGACGGCGCCGCGCCGCCCTATTCGGGCAAGCTGCCGGACGTGCCGACCGTGGTCCTGACCTCGGTGCAGCAGTCCGAGAAGCCCATGTTTTTCCTCGAGACCGCGGACGCGGTGGCGATCAAAAAGTCGCTGCACGCAGACTTCCTGCGCCAGTTCAGTAAGGGCTCGCAGGTGGTGACGACGAAAAGCGGTCACAATATCCAGCTGGAAGAGCCGGAACTGGTCATTGCGGCCGTCAGGGATGTGATCGTCCTGGCCGATCGAAAACACAATTGAGACCCCAGGGACGGTCTGACGGACTCTGGTTTGAACCCAGCGTGAGTGAATGATGGCGGATCCGAACTACGAGGCGATTGGCCGATTCATCTACGGCGCGTACCGGCATGGCGGTACTGGCGTCGACGTCGAACATTGGATCGCCGATGAACTGGGTGTCGCCCGCGCCGATGCAGCCAACGGCGACAAAGGCGACTTGTACGCTGCCTTCTTCGCCAAATACGCTAATGTCGATGCGCTGCAGAAGAACTACGTTCGGTTTATCGAATCCCTGAAGAGTCGCGCCTAAGAGGTTTCGCATGCTCGTCGGTTTTGCGTCGACAGCTTCCGCGCGTGAACGGCTGGGATCGGCCAAGAACAGACGGAGAAAAATAAGGAAGCCAATGGTTTATCT
>NZ_JBOBRE010000022.1:0-53581 GCF_050586525.1 Massilia sp. BKSP1R2A-1
TCTGAGCGGGCTTTTTGCTTTGCGGCCGTCATTCCTGTTCACCCTCGCAGCAATAAAAAAGCCCGCTCTGCGTCGGGCGGGCTTTCTCTTCAGTTTGCCAAGCAGGAATCGAATCCGGTCAGACGCCCCACAGCACGTCGGTCTTGTTGTCACGCGCCGAGCGCAGCATTTCCAGCAGCGGGTAGGCGCGCGTGGAGAAGGTGACGAGCTCGATCGGCTCGTGTTCGTTGTCCTCGACTTCGCCATGGTGCGCCTGAACATCGCGCTCCACCTGTTCCGAGACTTGGTGCTTGCGGCTTTCCTCGATTTCGCCCTCGAGCAGCGCGACGGCGCGCGGCGCTTCCTCGGCGGTGATGACACCGCGTTCCAGATCCTTATGCAGCAGGTCGAGGATGCGCTTGGCATGTTCCTGGTACATCAGGACCTCAGGATAGGATTTGCATTTGAAAGTGATCAGCATAGCTATTCCGTTCTTCTGTTAGTGACTAAACGATAACACGTCTTGAAAAAGCGGTCATCCCGCGCACGCATTTATGCGCCAGGCCGCCGCAGCAGCCATGCGAGCCCCAGAATCGCCACCGTCGCCATCGCGGTCAGCGCGGCGCCCGCCAGGTAGCCGTCCGTGGCGCTTCCACCGGCGATCGAGCTCATGCAAAATCCCAGTCCACCCCATGCCAGGCTGTTCGCCCCCTCCAGCAGGGAAGTGAGCGTGTCGGTCTTGCCGCGGGTCGTGTAATCGCTGCGCGTGGCCGGCTTGCCGCACCAGTGCACGATCACCGCCGCGGTACAGGTCGCGCCGCTCACCGTGAAGCAGGCCAGCAGCCCTGCAAGCGGCTCGCGCATGACCAGCCAGGCCAGGGGAATGAAGGCGATCGCCAGCGCCGGCATCGCGCCCGCCGCCAGCTTCGCGAGGCGTATCAGTCTCGAGGAGGCAGGCGCCATCACCAGCAGGTCCGGCGCGTCTTCCGCCGACACGACGATCCACGCCAGCGAGGCAGTCAGGGACGCGCACAGCAGGGTGAGGCCGGCCGTGATGGCAGGGTACTGGATGTCGGTCTCGCCGAATACGAGCAGGAAAATCGGCAGCAGGTAGATCAGCTGCAGCGCCACCTGTGAAATGAGGTGCGGATCGCGCCTGATCAGGCGCCACTCCTTGCGCACGACGGTGTCGAAGAGGCCGGCGCCGAAGCGGTAGCGCACCTCGCGCCCCGAGCGCTGCGACACCCTGGAGGACGACGCCACCTGTTGCAAGCCATGGACGAAGAAGCGGTGCGTCCACGCCGCCGTCAGTGCGAATGCCGCGCCGGCAAGCAGCACCAGGCCAAGGATCGGCCACGGCTCGCCCAGCAGCGCGCGGCCCGGCAGCCAGAGGGGACTGGCTGCGCCCAGCGCACCGCTGGAAGAGAAGGCGCGCGAGAATGCCTCCATCGCTTGCGCTTCGCGCGATCCCGACAGGTAGTTGAAGAGCTGCGCCAGGATGAACAGCAGCGCGCCGGCCAGCGCACCGATGACCTGGGCAACCACGCGCGTGCGGCGCGCGCCGATGAGACGCACGAGCGCCAGCGTCAGCAGCATCGCGGCACAGGCCAGCACCGTCGCGCAGCCCACCACCACCGGATACACCGCCAGCCAGCGCACATGCCCGAGCGCGGCGCCTGCATGCGCGAACGGTGTCAGGAAGAATAGGTAGAGGGCCGCGGTGCCCGCCACCACGACGCCGAGGCGCACCGTGAAGATGCTGCGCGAGGACAGGGGCGAAGAGAGCAGCAGATCCATGTCGCCGCGTTCGAACAACACCAGCACACTGGTGTGCAGTGCGCTCGAGAGCATGAAGGTCATGCAGCCATACAGCAGCGCCGTCACCGCGACCAGCACGCGCGGATCGCTCGTGTCGATGTCGCCAGTACGTCCGACGATGAAGAAGGCGATCCCGTGCAGGGCCAGCCATACCAGGCCGACCGTGGCCAGGCCCGCCGCTCCCGGGCGCCGGGCGCTGTTCGCCTTTCCCGGGGACGCGTTATACCAGGCGAGCCTGACCTCGTGGCGCAGCAACCAGCCGATGCTGCCGGGTGCGCCCATCATGGTTGCGCGGTCAGTTGCAGGAACACTTCCTCCAGGCTGGCGCCACTGGTGCGTTCACGCAGCTCGTCAAACGTGCCTTCGGCGATCAGGCGCCCCTGGCGGATGATGCCGATGCGCTGGGCCAGGCGCTCCGCCACTTCGAGGATGTGGGTGGTCAGGATCACCGTGCCGCCCTTGGCGACGTGGGAGAGCAGCAGGTCCTTCACCTGGCGCGCTGCGGCGGCGTCCAGTCCGGTCAGCGGCTCGTCGAGGATGAGCAGTTCCGGATCGTGGATCAGCGCGCCCGCCAGCGCCAGCTTCTGCTTCATCCCACGCGAAAAGCCTTCGGTCAGCTCGTGCGCATGCTGGCTCAGGTCGAGCCAGTCGAGCAGGGTGCGGGCACGCGCCTCCGCCTTCTTGGCGCCTACGCCCCACAGGCCGGCGACGAATTCGAGGTATTCGAATGGCTTGAGCTTCCCGTACAACATGGGATCGTCCGGCAGGTAGGCCAGCCTGCGCTTGGCCTCCCCAGGCGCCTCTCCCAGGTCGATCCCGAGCACCTCGATGCGTCCCGCATCCGGCGCCACCAGGCCGGATACGATGCGCAGCGTGGTCGTCTTGCCGGCGCCGTTGGGGCCGAGCAGGGCGTACAGCTCGCCGCGCTCGACCTGGAGGTCGAGCCCGTCGACGGCGGGCCGGCCGTAGGCCTTGTGCAGTCCCTTGATACGCAGGGCGGGAAAGGTGTCGTTCGTCGTCATTGCGGCGCGAAGGAAGAAAGGAACTGCTCGGTTTCCTCGGGCTTCATCGCGCCCGGCTTGCCGACCACGATGACCTGGTAGACGCGCGTGCCTTTCGCCACGAAGCGTCCCACCAGCCGGACCGGTCCGCCATTGCCCTTGCCGGTCGCGTCGACCTCCAGCGGCGCGCCGGACGATGGAGCGGCGGCGGTGTCGGCGGCGCCGATATTGCGCAGCAGCGCCTGGCGCATCGCCGGCAGCGTTGCCTGCGCCATGGCGGCATCCGGCGCCACCGCGGTGCCGACGGCGAAGGTATTGCCTTCGACCTCGGCGGCCGTCATCGTCATGTCGACACGGATGCCGCCCAGATCGACGCTGCGCGTGTGCGTGGACGGCTTGGCCGGGAACAGCACGCGATAGGCGCCGTCGCTGCTGGTGTAGTCACGCCAGTTGTAGGTCGGCGAGCATCCGCCCAGCAGCGCGGCGCCCAGGCCTGCGAGAAACAGTTGTTTGATGTGCATGCCACGATGGTAGCAGGCAGCACTTCTTCCGTACACCGTTCGCGTTTCACCCCTCGCGCAGCGCGCGCCGGTACTGGATCGCTTCCGCGACGTGCCCGGCCGCGACGTGTTCCGCGCCGGCGAGGTCGGCGATGGTGCGCGCCACCTTGAGCACGCGGTGGTAGGCGCGCGCCGACCAGTGCAGCTGCTGCATGGCCGCGCGCAGCAGCGCTTCGCCGGCGGCGTCAGGCCGGCAATGGCGGTCGATGTCGCGTGGCGCCAGTTGCTGGTTGGGCTTGCCCTGGCGCGCGAGCTGGATCGCGTTGGCGCGTGCGACCCGCTCGGCCACCTGGCTGCTCGCCTCGCCCTCGGCCTGTGCGCTGATGCTCTCCGCCGGCATGGCCGTAACCGCCAGCTGGATGTCGATGCGGTCGAGCAGGGGGCCGGAAACGCGGTCCTGGTAGCGCTGCGCCGCCTCCGGCGTGCAGCGGCACTTGCCGGACACGTGCCCGAGCCAGCCGCAGGGACAGGGATTCATCGCCGCGACCAGCTGGAAGCGGGCCGGGAAGTCGGCCTGGTGCACGGCGCGCGAGATCGTGATGTGGCCCGACTCCAGCGGTTCGCGCAGCACCTCGAGCACGCGCCGGTCGAACTCCGGCAGCTCGTCCAGGAACAGCACCCCGTGGTGCGCCAGCGAGACTTCGCCGGGCCGCGGCACGTTGCCGCCGCCGACCAGGGCCACCCCGGAACTCGTATGGTGCGGACTGCGAAACGGCCGGCGGCGCCAGCGCTCCGGCGCAAACGTCCCGGCGATCGACTGCACCGCGGCCGACTCCAGCGCCTCGTCCTCGCTCATCGGCGGCAGCAGGCCGGGAAAGCGCGAGGCCAGCATGCTTTTGCCCGCGCCGGGCGGCCCGATGAGCAGTACCGAATGCGTGCCCGCCGCCGCCACCTCGAGGGCGCGCTTGGCCATCTGCTGGCCTTTGACTTCCGCGAAGTCCGGGTAGTCGGGCGGAACGATGGAGGCGCTGCCCTGATGGCGGGCCAGCCTGTGATGGTCGGCCCCGTGGGCGAAGTGGGCGCACACCTCGAGCAGGGTGCGCGCCGGATAGATGGCGGCGTCGCTCACCAGCGCGGCCTCATCCGCATTCGCGAGCGGCAGGATGAAGGCGCGGGGGCGGCCGCCATCGCTGTGGCGGTGCATGGCGAAGGTCATGGCCAGCGCGCCGCGGATGGGCCGCAATTCGCCCGAGAGTGAGAGCTCACCTGCGAATTCGTAGCGCGCCAGCCCTTCGGAAGGGATCATCTGCGCAGCCGCGAGGATCCCGAGCGCGATCGGCAGGTCGAAGCGGCCGGATTCCTTCGGCAGATCGGCCGGCGCCAGGTTGACGGTGATGCGGCGCGGCGGGATGGTGAAACCGGAGTTCTGCAGGGCCGCGCGCACGCGGTCCTTGGCCTCGCGTACTTCGGCGTCGGGCAAGCCGACGATGGTGAAGGCGGGCAGCCCGTTCGCCAGGTGGACCTCGACATTGACGGCAGGCGCCGCCATGCCGGCCAGGGCGCGACTGCGTAAGACGGCGAGGCTCATGGGGCATCCTGGAAGTGAGAACTCGCAGGATGGTGGCACCGCTTGAAACTTCGCTTGTTGAGCCCACCCAAGCCTGCATCACGCGCGGCCTGGGCTGGCGGTGGCAGGCCTCAGACCTCGCGCAAGGTCACGACGGGCATCGTCAGCGCGCGTTTGTCCTTGAAGAAAGCGATATCGAACAGGGCCGCAGCGCCGACCACCTCCTTGCCCAGCTGGCGCAGCAGGCTTGCTGCCGCTTCGATGGTGCCGCCGGTGGCCAGCACGTCGTCGACGATCAGCACGCGCTCGCCCTTGATGCGCTCGGGCTGGATCTCGATGGTCGCGCTGCCATATTCACGCTTGTAATCGATGCTGATTGATTTTCCCGGCAATTTACCGGCCTTGCGCGCCATGGCGAAGCCGACCTTGTGCTCCAAAGCCAGTGCGCCGGCGATCATGAATCCGCGCGCATCCATGGCCAGGATGAAATCGAAGTGCAATTCATCGGTCTTCGCGTGCAAGGTGTCGACGGCAAGGCGCCAATACTCGGGATTATCGAAAATACAGCCGACGTCGATGAAATTGACGCCCGGTTCCGGATAGTCCTGGAAGAATTCCAGGGGAACGCTGTTGAAATCGTTCATGGGTAGTAGCGGTGGATGGTGAAGCGAATGGAGAGGGAAGCGCGATTATCGCCGGTCTGCGCAAAGGCTGCGCGATGTTGCTGCGAGATTTGGAGACTTTTCCAGGTACATCGCCGTGCTAGGCTGTCTTTTTTGCGCTGGAGAATGTTGTGGGAGTGAAGTGCTTGGCCGCCGCGCTGGGTTTGCTGTGCGCGATGGCCGCAGCCGATAGCCATGCCCAGGTGTACAAATGGGTCGATGCCTCGGGGAGGGTGGATTCCGGCGACCGGAACGACCGCGAGGTCGCCCAGCGCGACGTCGGCAGCTTCTGCTCCTGATTCATCAACCCGAAAGCCCTCAATTGAATATCGACGTATCGCTCGCCGACACCATCGAGCAGGACGAAGTCCTCCACCTGTATCGCGCCAACGGCTGGTCCTCGAGCGAGAAGCCGGTCCAGCTCATGGCGGCGCTGCGCAACTCGCACGCGCTGGTGACGGCCCGCATCGACAGGCAACTGGTCGGACTGGGCGACGAGGAAAGGATGCGGCGGGCCTTTGTCCGCATCCTGGGCAAGCCGCCCCAGGCCGTGCTGCGCGAGGCGCGCCTGCGCACGGGTTACGACCTGCCTGAGATATAGCCGGGCGCGTTCGACGGCGCTCAGCCGCACTCGCCCACGTAGTGGCACTCGCCGCAGCGGGTGCAGCCATCCACCTTGCGCAGGGCCCGCGCGCCGCATTCCGGGCACTTGGCCCCGCTGACCGTCGGCAGGGCGCCGGCTGCGGTCGCCGGCTGCGGCTCGGTTTCCAGAGACAGGCCCTCGCCGCGCGCGGCGAAGCGGCGCGCCAGTTCCGGCACCGCCAGCTGGTTGCCCCAGGCGTCGAGGAAGCCGCGGCGTATCAGGACCCGCTGCAGCATGAAGGCGATCGCCGCCACTTCCGAATCGTGGTAAACCGGCACCTGGGTGCCGTCCTCGCGCGTGAGGTAGCCGCAGCGCACCGGGCCCTTTTCCCATACCACGTCGCGCATGTCCGCCAGCGCCCGCGCGATCGGGCCGCCGGCGCGCGCCACCATCGACAGCAGGCGCATCGAGGCGGTAATCCACTGCTGTCCGTCGGTGCGCTGGTTGGAGGGCATGAAGAACTCGAAGGGACGCTCGATGGTCGCCGGCCTGCCATCGAAGATGCCGTCGGCGCGGATGAAGCTCACCGTCAGGTAGGCGGTCTTGCGGCCTTCCTGGGTCGAGTATTCGATCTTGGAGGTCACCGATTCGAGCTCGCCCAGCGGCCGCCGCTCGAAGCGCTTGCGCAGCGGGTCTTCGTCAGGCTGCGCGGCCTGCGGGGCTGCGTTCGAGGTCGACAGCACACTGCCCAGCACCGTGTTCGGACGGTAGGTCGCCAGGCCCTTCAGGCCCGCCTGCCAGGCCTGGCTGTAGAGATCGCGGAAGTCGTCAAAAGGATAGTCTTCCGGCACGTTGACGGTCTTCGAGATCGCCGTGTCGACGAAGGGCTGCACTGCCTGCACCATGCGCAAGTGCTCGATCGCGCGCATCTCGAGCGCGGTCACGAAGGCGGGCGGCAGGGCGTCCACGTCGTAGCCCATCCGGCGGTACAGGCGCCAGGCATGGTCCTCGACCTGGTAGCCGCGCATGGAACCGTCCGCCATGCGCTTCTTGCGCTGGTAGGTCCAGGAGTAGGGCGGCTCGATGCCGTTCGAGGCATTGTCGGCGAAGGCCAGCGAGATGGTGCCGGTGGGCGCGATCGACAGCAGGTGGGAGTTGCGGATGCCGTACATGCGGATCGCCTCGCGCAGCCAGTCGGGCAGGCGCTGCACGAACTGGCCGTCCAGGTACTTGTCCGCGTCGAACAGCGGGAAGGGACCCTTCTCGCGCGCCAGCGCCACCGAGGTGGCATAGGCCGCATCGCGCAGGGTCTCGGCGATGCGCGCGGCCATCGCCCGCCCCTCGTCGGAATCGTAGCGCAGGCCCAGCATGACGAGGGCGCTGCCCAGGCCCAGGAAGCCGAGGCCGATGCGGCGCTTGGCCTGCGATTCCGCCTGCTGCTGCGGCAGCGGCCATTCGGTCGCGTCCAGCACCAGGTCGAGCATGCGCACGCCCACCGCCGCGACTTCGCACATGCGCTCGAAGTCGAAGGAGGGGCTGGCGCCGAACGGATCGTCGACGAAAGCCGTGAGGTTCACCGAACCCAGGTCGCAGCAGCCGTAGGCGGGCAGGGGCTGCTCGCCGCAGGGATTGGTGGCGTGCAGCTGTTCGGCGTACCAGAGATTGTTTTCCGCATTCATGCGGTCGATGAAGAGCACGCCCGGCTCGGCGTGGTCGTAGGTCGAGGCAATGATGCGGTCCCACAGCTCGCGTGCGCGCACCTGGCGATACGACCAGCGGCCATCGTCCAGGCGGCGCGCGCCGGCCATGTCTTCCTCGCCCGGCTCGGCGCGGTGGACCAGGTCGAACATGGCGTCGCTTTCCACCGCGCGCATGAAGTCGTCGCTGACGCCGACCGAGATATTGAAGTTGGTGAGGCCGCCCGCGTCCTTGGCGGCGATGAAGCGTTCGATGTCGGGGTGGTCGATGCGCAGCACGCCCATCTGGGCGCCGCGCCGCGCGCCGGCCGATTCGACCGTGCGGCAGGAGGCATCGAACACTTCCATATAGGAGACCGGTCCGGAGGCGCGCGAGCGGGTGCCGTGGACCTTGCTGCCCATGGGGCGGATGGCGCTGAAGTCGTAGCCGACCCCGCCGCCGCGGCGCATGGTCTCGGCCGCCTCGGCCAGGGCGGTATAGATGCCGGGCAGGGGGCCGTCGTTGCCGGAGATCGAATCGCCGACCGGCTGCACGAAACAGTTGATGAGGGTGGCCTGCAGGCCGAGGCCGGCGGCCGAGGCGATGCGTCCGGCGGGCACGAAGCCCTGTTCCTGGGCCCAGAGGAAGTGCGCTTCGCGCTCCTCGCGCCCGTCTTCGGCTTCGAGCGCGGCCAGGGCGCGCGCCACGCGCCGGCGTACGTCGACGATGCCGGTTTCGGCGCCCTTGGCGTATTTCTCGCGCAGGACGTCGAGCGAGACTTCCTGCGGCGGCAGGCCGCCCGGCGCCGTGTCGACTGCATTCATGGTGCGCACCTCACCGGCATGAATGCCGTCGCAGAATCAGGGTTTGTCGAGGACGACGTGGGGCGTGGCCGGATCGGTGGCGCCGGGGAGCGGGCCGGCGGAAGATGCGGCGGCCGAAGGGGTGGCCGAAGCGCTCGCGCCGGACTGGCCGGCCAGGCGGGCTTCCAGTTCCACCACGCGCAGCTCCAGCGCTTCCAGGCGGGCGCGGGTCTTGGCCAGCACCTGGGCCTGGATGTCGAATTCTTCGCGGGTGACCAGGTCGAGCTTGGAGAAGCCCTGGGTCATCATCGCCTTGACGTTGCGCTCGATGTCCTTGGCCGGGGTGCTTTCCAGCGCCTGGTTGATCTTGCCTTGGATGTCGTTGAAGAAGTTGTTCATATCCATTTCCTGGTCAGGCGGCGTGCTGCACCACGACAGTGCAGCGACATCCGCTTTGGTGCGTGGCGCGGGCTTGGCAACCCTTTGCGCCGGTTGACGGGCTTGTTCTTATCGCAAATGGGGCGGATGGCTGAGAAAACAAGCACCCGAAACCACCCCAGGCAGCGGTTTTTGCGCTGGCACGCATCCTGCTAAAGAGTTATCAGGCGTGCAGCAGACAGGATTGTAAACCGCAACAGCTCCGCCCGGAGCCAAGTTGACTATAAGGGGAATGTCATGAAGTGCAAAGCAAGTGCAGCAGCAGTGAGCTGGGCCATCCTGGCCCTTTCCAGCGTTCCCGCCTTCGCGCAAGAAGCGACTCCTGAACATCAGATCAGCTACAACGCCTCGATCACCAGCGACTACCGTTACCGCGGCCTGTCGCAGACCCGCCTGAACGGCGCGCTGCAGGGCGGCGTCGACTACACGCACAGCCCGACCGGCCTGTACGTGGGCACCTGGCTGTCCACCATCAAGTGGACCAAGGATCTTGGCGGCGACGGCAGCATCGAATGGGATCTGTATGGCGGCAAGCGCGGCAACATCAGCGAAAACCTGACCTATGACGTTGGCGGCCTGTATTACTACTACCCGTCGAACGACCTGAACCCGAGTGCCAACACCTTCGAACTCTACGCGCGCCTCGGCTTCGGCCCGGCCTACGTGAAGTACTCGCACTCGACCACCAACCTGTTCGGCACCGCGAACAGCAAGCGCAGCGGCTACCTGGATCTCGGCGCCGACATCGACATCGGCGACAAGATGCTCCTGAACCTGCATGCGGGCCGCCAGGAAGTGAACAACAACGGCGCCTACTCGTACACCGACTACAAGGCCGGCATCACCAAGGACTTCGGCGTCGCCAGCGTGTCGATGGCCTGGGTCAAGGCCACTACCAAGGCCTACCTGAGCCCCGAAGGCAAGGACCTGGGTCGCTCGATGGTCGTGCTCAGCCTGTCCAAAACTTTCTGATAGTCAAAGAGGTATCACCATGAAAATGATTACCGCCATCATCAAGCCCTTCAAGCTGGACGAAGTCCGTGAAGCGCTGTCGGAGATCAATGTGCAAGGCATGACGGTCACCGAAGTAAAGGGTTTCGGCCGCCAGAAGGGCCACACCGAGCTGTACCGCGGCGCGGAATACGTGGTCGATTTTCTTCCGAAGATCAAGATCGAGGCCGCCGTCGACGACGCCGTGGCCGAGCAGGTGATCGACGCCATTTCCGGCGCCGCCCGCACCGGCAAGATCGGCGACGGCAAGATCTTCGTGGCCGACCTGAACCAGGTCATCCGTATCCGTACCGGCGAGACCGGCAACGACGCACTGTAAGAGGAACCCGATGAAATCCACCCTTACCAAAGTCCTGGCCGGCCTTACCGCCGCCAGCGTGGCGCTGCCGGCCCTGGCGGCGCCTTCCATCAACAAGGGCGACACCGCCTGGATGTTCGTGGCGACCCTGCTCGTCATCATGATGTCGATTCCCGGCCTGGCCCTGTTCTACGGCGGCCTGGTGCGCGCCAAGAACATGCTGTCGGTGCTGATGCAGGTCTTCATGGTGTTCTCGCTGATCATTGTCCTGTGGTGCCTGTACGGCTACTCGCTGGCCTTCACCCAGGGCGGCACCGCCTTCATCGGCGGCTTCGACCGCGTCTTCCTGAACGGCATCTACGACGCCGCCGCCGGCACCTTCAGCCAGGCCGCGACCTTCAGCAAGGAGACGATGATCCCCGAGTTCATCTTCGTCGCCTTCCAGGGCACCTTCGCCGCCATCACCTGCGGCCTGATCGTCGGCGCGTTCGCGGAGCGCGTGCGCTTCTCGGCAGTGCTGGCCTTCATGGTGATCTGGTTCACCTTCGGCTACCTGCCGGTGGCCCACATGGTCTGGTTCTGGGCCGGTCCCGACGCGATCACCGATGCGGCTTCGCTGGCCAAGGTCACCGCCGACGCCGGCTTCCTGTGGCAGAAGGGCGCCCTCGACTTCGCGGGCGGCACCGTGGTGCACATCAACGCCGCCGTGGCCGGCCTGGTCGGCGCCTATGTGATCGGCAAGCGCACGGGTCTGGGGCGCGAATCGATGGCCCCGCACTCGCTGACCATGACCATGATCGGCGCCTCGCTGCTGTGGGTGGGCTGGTTCGGCTTCAATGCCGGCTCGGCGCTGGAAGCGGGCGACATCGCCGCCCTGGCCTTCATCAACACCCTGCTGGCGACCGCCTGCGCGGCCGTCTCGTGGATGTTCGGCGAGTGGATCTTCAAGCGCAAGCCTTCGCTGCTGGGCGCGGTGTCGGGCGCGGTCTCGGGCCTGGTGGCCATCACCCCGGCCTGCGGCTTCGTCGGTCCGATGGGCGCCCTGGTCATCGGCCTGCTGGCCGGCGTGGTCTGCCTGTGGGGCGTGACCGGCCTGAAACGCCTGCTGGGCGCCGACGACTCGCTGGACGTGTTCGGCGTGCACGGCGTGGGCGGCATCCTGGGCGCGCTGCTGACCGGCGTCTTCGCTTCGCCGCAGCTGGGCGGGCAGGGCATCTGGGACTACATCGCCAACAAAGGTTCGCCGGACTACTCGATCGCCGGCCAGGTCTGGGTGCAGGCGCAAGCCGTCGGCATCACCATCGTGTGGTCGGCCGTCGTCGCCTTCATCGCCTTCAAGCTGGTGGACGTGGTGATCGGCCTGCGCGTGCCGGTGGAGCAGGAGCGCGAAGGGCTGGACATCACCAGCCATGGGGAATCGGCCTACCATTCCTGATCCGGAACGGCTGAATGCTTCGCGGGGCGCCTTCGGGCGCCTTTTTTGCGTCACGGGCAATCATACGTCTTTAAAATGGCAACATCGTCCCCACCTTTGCGCGACGATATAATTCAAACAAGCCATCACTAGGACGTCCACCCATGGTTCCGCACCTCGCCACCGCCCTGACCGGTCCTCTTCTCGACCTGGAAAAGAAAATCCTCGAAGCCACGCCCGCGATCGAGCGCTGGTTCCGTCTCGAGTGGCAGGAGCACACACCGCCGTTCTATTGCTCGGTGGACCTGCGTAACGCCGGCTACAAGCTGGCCCCGGTGGACACCAACCTGTTCCCGGGCGGCTTCAACAACCTGTCCACCGAGATGCTGCCGCTGGCGGTGCAGGCCGCCATGGCTGCGATCGACAAGTATTGTCCGGACGCGCGCAACCTCCTGATGATCCCGGAAACCCACACGCGCAACCCGATGTACCTGCAGAACGTGGCGCGCCTGATGCAGATCTTCCGCCAGACCGGCCTGCACGTGCGCCTGGGTTCGCTGTCGCCGGAGGTCACCCAGCCGACCCCGCTGGCGCTGCCTGACGGCAATATGCTGGTGGTCGAGCCCCTGGTGCGCTCGCCGAACGGGCGCCGCGTCGGCCTGGCCGATTTCGATCCCTGCACCATCCTGCTGAACAACGATCTCTCGGCCGGCATCCCCTCGATCCTGGAAAACATCCACGAGCAGTCGCTGCTGCCGCCGGTCCATGCCGGCTGGGCGCTGCGCCGCAAGAGCAACCACCTGAAAGCGTTTGATGAGGTTGCCAAGAAGTTCGGCAAGCTGATCGAGATCGATCCCTGGCTGGTCAACCCCCTGCACAGCAAGGTGGGCGAGGTCGACCTGCAGGAAGACGTGGGCACGGAACAACTGGCCGACGCCGTCTCGGCCCTGCTTTCGAAGATCAAGAAGAAGTACAAGGAATACGGCATGAAGGAGCAGAAGCCCTTCGTGATCGTCAAGCCGGACGCCGGCACCTATGGCATGGGCGTATTGAGCGTCAAGGATGCCAGCGAGGTGAAGGACCTGAGCCGTGCCCAGCGCGCCAAGATGACCGTCATCAAGGATGGCCTGGCCGTCACCGACATGATCGTGCAGGAAGGCGTGCCGACCTTTGAATCCATCAACGATGCGGTGGCCGAACCGGTGGTGTACATGATCGACCGCTACGTGGTCGGCGGCTTCTACCGTGTGCACGCCGAGCGCGGCATCGACCAGAACCTGAACGCGCCCGGTTCCCGGTACGTGCCGCTGGCATTTGCCCAGCAACATGCCGTGCCGGACCTGAAGGCGAAGCCGGGTACGGCCGCGCCGAACCGCTTCTACGTCTATGGCGTGGTGGCGCGCCTGGGCCTGCTGGCGGCGTCGCTCGAGCTCGAGCGCACCGACCCCAACCCCGAAGTGTATTGATTCAGGTATCGGTGCCGACGGCGTCCCAGTCGTCCTCATCGCCGTAGCGGATCATCCAGTTGATTGCGTGGTGCCATTCCAGCACCACGCCCGGGTTCAGGCCGGCGGGCGGCTCGCGCCGGTTGAGGTGAGCGTCGCGCACTGCCCAGTGCAGGCGGTACAGGCGATCGGCCCAATCGAGGATCTCTTCTTTCGGACGCACCCGGATCGCCTCGCGCAGCATGACGGCGTCGCCCAGATCGTGCGGATACAGCGGCAGGATGGCTTCGGCGCTCGAGGGCGCGGCCGGCATGCCCGGATCGTCGACCAGCCCCGCGCACCAGGCCAGGAACATCATTGCTTCCAGGCGCCAGGAAAAGCGGATCCGGTCTTCTTCCTGCGGGGCGTCGTCGAAAAGGAAGGTCGCTTCGTCGGCCGTCAGCAGGGTACGTCGCGCCAGGGGCGAGAAATATTCCTTGAAAAAGGCGTTCTGGCGCAGCATGGCGGTGCCGACCACGCCCCACAGGGCCACCAGCCGTCCCCACAGTTCCTCCTCGGTGCGCAGGGTGGTCGCTCCGGCATCCTCGATCATCGGCAGGTGCGGATTGATGGGAATTCCGTGTTCCTGCAAGAGTTTCTCGTTCGCTTCCCGGCGTGCTTCCGGCGTCATGCGCTCCTCCATGGATGGTTTGGCAAGACGGTAGCATCGAACGCCGGTGAGCGCCCACACCCCCGCAAATAGGGTCGCCGTCCGCGAGAAATCGCGTTTCCGGCTAAAATCAGTGCATTGCCCGCACTGGACAGCCCATGAAAATCGCCTTCCTCGCCGACCCGCTCTCCACCTTCAAGATCTACAAGGATTCCACCTTCGCCATGATGCGCGAAGCGGCGAAGCGCGGCCATGCCGTCTACGCCTTCGAGCAGCGCGACATGGTGCTGGAAGAGGGCGTCGTCACCGCCGAAGTCACGCGCATCCACCTGACGGGCGAACAGGAGCCCTGGTACCGCGCCGACGCGCCGGAAATCGTGGAGCTGAACGTGTTCGACGCCATCATCGAGCGCAAGGACCCGCCCTTCGACATGGAATATGTCTACGGCACCTATCTGCTGGAACTGGCCGAGCGCCAGGGCGCGCGCGTATTCAACCGCGCCGGCGCGATCCGCGACCACAACGAGAAACTGACCATCGGCCAGTTCAGCCAGTTCACCTCGCCGACGCTGGTATCCTCGAACCCGGCGCGCCTGCGCGCCTTCCACGAGAAACACGGCGACGTGATCTTCAAGCCCCTGGACGGCATGGGCGGCGCCGGCATCTTCCGCGTGAAAGACGACGGCATGAACCTGGGCTCTGTGATCGAGTCGCTGACCGACAACGGCAAGCACACCATCATGGCGCAGAAATATATCCCGGCGATCAAGCAGGGCGACAAGCGCGTGCTCGTGATTAACGGCAAGCCGGTCCCCTTCACCCTGGCGCGCATTCCGCAGGGCAATGAGGTCCGCGGCAATCTGGCGGCCGGCGGCAAGGGCGTGGCCATGCCGATCACGGAGCGCGAGCAGGCGATTGCCGAGGCCATCGGCCCGGAACTGGCGGCGCGTGGCCTGTTGCTGGTAGGATTGGATGTGATCGGCGATTTCCTGACAGAAGTGAACGTCACCAGCCCGACCTGCTTCCAGGAGATCACCGACCAGACCGGATTCGACGTGGCCGCGATGTTCATCGACGCGGTCGAACTGAAAGCAAACGAGAAGTAACGACATGGTAGGCATCCTGCTCCTGACCCACGCACCGCTGGGCCAGGCATTCATCACCGCGGTGGCCCACGTATTCCGGGGCCCGACGGAGCGTTTCGAGGCGATCGACGTGAGCGCCGACCAGGACCTGGCCCAGGTGAACTGCCTGGCCAAGGAGGCGATCGCGCGCCTGGACGAAGGCGACGGCGTGCTGGTCATTACCGACATCAAGGGCGGCACCCCCTCGAACTGCTGCAATTCACTGCAGGACGCCGGCCACGTGGAAGTCATCGCCGGCATCAGCCTGCCCATGCTGCTGCGCGCGATCACCTACCGCCGCGACACCCTCGACGTGGTGGTCGAGATGGCCCTGGCCGGCGCCCAGAACGGCGCGGTGCGGGTCGACAACCGGATCCGCGTCGGATCGAGCTGAACACAATCACAACGACATTTGGCCAAGGCATAGACCACGACAATATGATTCAACAGGAACTCGAGATCATCAACAAGCTGGGCCTCCATGCCCGCGCCTCCGCCAAATTCACCCAGCTGGCCGCCAAGTACAAGAGCGACGTCTGGCTCACCCGCAACGGCCGCCGCATCAATGCCAAGTCCATCATGGGCGTCATGATGCTCGCCGCAGGCAAGGGCGCGAAAGTGCTGCTGGAGGCCGACGGCGAAGATGAAGAGGCATGCATCGCCGCCTTGACGGGCCTGATCAACGACAAGTTCGGCGAAGGCGAGTAATGCCGCGCGAAGCGGCAACGCCCCGCCACACGGGACCCTCGATGGCATCGTTCACGCTCCACGGCATTCCGGTTTCGCGCGGCATTTCGATCGGCCGCGCCCACCTGCTCACGCCGGCCGCGCTCGACGTCAAGCACTACCTCGTCCCCGAAGAGCAGGTCGAGGCGGAAGTCAAGCGCCTGCAGGATGCGATCGCCGAAGTCCACCGCGGCCTGCAGGCCCTGTGGACCGAGCTGCCCAAGGACGCCCCGACGGAGCTGGGCGCCTTCATCGACGTGCACGCCCTGATCCTGTCGGACCCGATGATCTCGGAAGCGCCGCTCGACATCATCCGTTCGCGCCACTACAACGCCGAATGGGCGCTGGTGACCCAGATCGACGAGCTGTCTTCCCAGTTCGACGAGATCGAGGACGAGTACCTGCGCGAGCGCAAGCACGACATCCAGCAGGTGGCCGAGCGGGTGCTGAAGGTCCTGATGGGCACCGCGCTCGCCATCCCGCCGGTGTACGAAGGCGAAGACCAGGCGCCGCCCTCGATGATCGTGGTGGCCCACGACATCTCGCCGGCCGACATGCTGGCCTTCCGCGACCGCAGCTTCGCCGGTTTCGTCACCGACGTCGGCGGCCAGAACTCGCACACGGCCATCGTCGCGCGCTCGCTCGACATCCCGGCGGCGGTCGGCATGAGCCAGGCCTCGCGCCTGATCGAGCAGGACGACTGGGTCATCATCGACGGCGATGCCGGCGTGGTGATCTGCAATCCGAGCCAGCTGGTGCTGGAGCAGTACCGCGCGCGCCAGGCGGCGCTGACCAAGGCCCGCAAGCGCCTGCTGAAGCTCAAGAAGACCCCGGCGGTAACAAAAGACGGCACCCCGATCACCCTGCTGGCCAATATCGAACTGCCCGACGACTGCCCGGCCGCGCTGGACGCCGGCGCCAACGGCGTAGGGCTGTTCCGTTCCGAATTTTTGTTCATGGGCCGCGGCGCAAGTGTGCTGGGAAGCGTGCTGAAAGTCCCGAGCGAGGACGAGCAGTTCGAGCAGTACCGCAAGGCCGTGGTGGCGATGAAGGGCAGGCCGGTGACGATCCGCACCCTGGACGTCGGCGCCGACAAGCCGCTCGACCCGACCGAGCACACGGCGCTGAACCCGGCGCTGGGCCTGCGCGCGATCCGCTACTGCCTGGCCGAGCCCCAGCTCTTCCTGACCCAGCTGCGCGCGATCCTGCGTGCGTCCGCCTTCGGCAAGGTGCGCATCCTCATTCCGATGCTGGCGCACGCCTTCGAGATCGACCAGACGCTCGCCATGATCGAACAGGCCAAGGCCCAGCTGCGCGACGAGGGCGTCAAGTACGACCCGGCAGTGGAAGTGGGCGCCATGATCGAGATCCCGGCCGCCGCGCTGGCGCTGCCGATGTTCGTCAAGCGCATGGACTTCCTGTCGATCGGGACCAATGACCTGATCCAGTACACCCTGGCGATCGACCGGGTCGACTACGAAGTGGCGCACCTGTACAATCCGCTGCACCCGGCGGTCCTGATGCTCATTGCCCAGACCATCGCCACGGGCCAGAAGGCGGGCCTCGACGTCGCCGTCTGCGGCGAGATGGCGGGCGACGTCAAGCTCACCCGCCTGCTGCTCGGCATGGGCCTGCGCGAATTCTCGATGCATCCGGCGCAGCTGCTGGCGGTGAAGCAGGAAATCCTGAACAGCGACCTGGCCGCGATCACGTCCCGTACGCGCCGCATCCTGCGCTCGATCGAACCGAACGAGATCGCCACCGCTGTGGAGCAGCTGCAATCCCTCTGATTTACCCAAGCGCGCCTTCGTGCGCGCTTACATGAACGCGAACACCATCCATGGGATCGATTGGAACAGTCACACCGCAGGCGATGCACTTCGCCGAGCCGCTGCGCCTGCAAAGCGGCGCCAGCATCGGCGACTACACGCTGATGTACGAAACCTACGGGACCCTGAACGAAGATAAATCGAACGCGGTCCTGATCTGCCACGCGCTGAACGCCTCCCACCACGTGGCCGGCACCTATGCCGACAAGCCCAAGAGCCAGGGCTGGTGGGACAATATGGTCGGCCCGGGCAAGCCGGTCGACACCAACCGCTTTTTTGTGATCGGCGTGAACAACCTGGGTTCCTGCTTCGGTTCGACCGGGCCGATGCACACCAATCCCGCCACCGGCAAGCCCTATGGCGCGGCCTTCCCGCTGCTGACCGTGGAAGACTGGGTGAGCGCCCAGGCGCGCCTGGCCGACCGCCTCGGCATCGCGCAATTCGCCGCCGTGATGGGCGGTTCGCTGGGCGGCATGCAGGCGCTCTCCTGGAGCATCATGTTCCCCGAGCGTCTGCGCCACTGCATCGTGATCGCCTCGACCCCGAAGCTCTCGGCCCAGAACATCGCCTTCAACGACGTCGCGCGCCAGGCCATCCTGACCGACCCGGACTACCACGGTGGCGATTTCTACGAACATGGCGTGGTGCCGAAGAACGGCCTGAAGGTGGCGCGCATGGTCGGCCACATCACCTACCTGTCGAACGACGACATGGCGGAGAAGTTCGGCCGCAAGCTGCGCAACGCTGCGGAAAAAGACGACTACGCCTTCGATTTCGGCGTCGACTTCGAGATCGAATCCTATCTGCGCTACCAGGGCGACAAGTTCTCGGAATACTTCGACGCCAATACCTACCTCCTGATCACCAAGGCGCTCGACTACTTCGATCCGGCGCGCGCCCACGGCGGCGACCTGACCAAGGCCCTGTCGGGCACCCAGGCGCAGTTCCTGATCGCCTCCTTCACCACCGACTGGCGCTTCTCGCCGGAGCGCAGCCGCGAGATCGTGGAAGCCCTGATCTCGAACCGGCGCAAGGTGAGCTACGCCGAGATCGACGCGCCGCACGGGCACGACGCCTTCCTGCTGGAAGACCCGCGCTATATGGGCGTGGTGCGTGCCTACTATGACCGGATTGCCGGTGAATTTACCGGAGCAGCGGCATGAATTTCGACGACCTGAACTCCCTGCGTCCCGACCTGGCCTTCATCGCGCACTGGGTGCGCGAGGGTTCCCACGTGCTCGACGTTGGCTGCGGCGACGGCGCCATGCTGCGCTACCTGGAAATGGGCAAGGGGTGCACCGGCTACGGCGTCGAGATCGCCGACGACAAGGTGCTCGAGAGCACCCAGCGCGGCGTCAGCGTGATCCAGCATGACATGGAAGAGGGCCTCGACCTGTTCCGCGACAACGCCTTCGACATGGTGCTCTGCCTGTCCTCGCTGCAGATGATGCAGCACGTCGAGGCGCGCCTGCGCGACATCGTGCGCGTGGGGCAGGAGGCCATCGTGTCCTTCCCGAACTTCGCCTACTGGCCGCACCGCGTTGCTTTGATCCGCGGCCGCATGCCGGTCTCGCGCTCGCTGCCCTACCAGTGGTTCGATACGCCCAACGTGCGCTACGCGACCATCCACGACTTCAAGGACCTGGCCGAGAAGTGCGGGCTGGAGGTGCTGGAATATGTGGCGCTGGCCGAGGGCAAGGTGGTGACATTCCTGCCCAACCTGCGCGGCAGCCTGGCAGTGTTTCGTTTGCGCAAGCGCACAGGAACGACTGACTGAATGTGATGCGCTTATGTGCGGTGGCGGCTTGTCGAGCCGCTCTCCATCCACGATCATCTGCGCTATTGTGCATACAAATTGCCGCCACTTTCTTTGGAGATAGTGCTGCTAAGAACAGGCTATCGTTGACGACATGAAAAAAATGAAGCATCTGGCAGTCAGCCTTTCCATGGTCGCCGCATTCGGTACCGTCAGTGTTGGCGACGCGGTCGCGCGAGATGACCGCAATACGACGGTCCAGGATGGTATTCAGGTGCGACCGCTTTCACGCTGGCGTAACGTGGTGCCGGAAGAGCAGCTCAACGAAGCGGCGGCGCAGCAGTACACGCAGATGATGAGCCAGGCGCAGCAGAAGGGCGTGCTGCTGCCGCCTTCACATCCGGAAGTGCAGCGCCTGCGCGCGATTGCCAAGCGCATCATTCCGCAGACGCCGCGCTGGAACGAACTGGCTACGCAATGGCAGTGGCAGGTGAATCTCATCGATGCAAAGGATGTCAACGCGTTCTGCATGCCGGGTGGCCGCATTGGCTTCTTTACTGGAATTCTGACGTCGCTGAAGCTGACTGATGACGAAGTTGCCGTCGTCATGGGGCATGAAATCGCCCATGCCCTGCGCGAGCATAGCCGCGAAAAGATGGGCAAGCAGATGGGAACCAATGCCGCGGCCCGCATCGGCGGAGCCTTAATTTCTGGCATTTTCGGGATCGATCCGAACCTTACCAATATGGGCGCTGGTTATCTCGCCCAATTCGCTGGCCTCAAGTACTCGCGCGACGACGAACGAGAAGCCGACCTTGTAGGCCTCGATATTGCCGCCCGCGCCGGCTACGACCCGCGCGCCGGTATCGTCCTGTGGCGCAAGATGGCGGCCCTCGACAAGCGCGCTCCGATCGAGCTGCTGTCGACCCATCCGGGCGGTGAGAACCGTATCGCCATCATGGAACAGCATATGAACCTGCTGCTGCCGGTCTACGCGCGCGCCAAGGGCACCACGGCCGCCAAGCTGCCGCCTTACCGGACCAACGTCGCACTGCGTTAATGGGAAGTAGCAGGAAGGGCCACCAGGCCGAAGCAAACGCCTATGTCCCGCTGCCGACCCGCGACGGCGTCGCGCCCAGCTACCTGTGGCTGACCGAAACCCGCGCCGGCGGCATGCTGCGCTTCCTGGTGGAGCGCTTCCCCGACGTGTCGGAGGCCGCCTGGGCCCAGCGCCTGGCGCGCGGCGAGATCGTCGACGCGAAGGGGGCGCCCCTGGACGCCGACAGCCACGTGCGCCAGGGCATGCGCATCTGGTACTACCGCGAACTGGAAGCGCCCGAGACGCCGATTCCCTTCAAGGAAAGCGTGCTGCATCTGGACGAGCACCTGCTGGTCGCCGACAAGCCGCACTTCCTGCCGACCATCCCGACCGGCCGCTTCCTGCACGAGACCCTGCTCGTGCGCCTGAAAAAACGGTTCGACCTGCCGCACCTGACCCCGATCCACCGCCTCGACCGCGAGACCGCCGGCGTGGTGATCTTCTCGCACAACCCCGCCTCGCGCGGGGCCTACCAGTCGATGTTCCAGAAGCGGGTGGTCGATAAAGTCTACGAGGCCCTGGCGGGTCCGATCGAGGGGCGGGAATTCCCCATCACCTACCGCAGCCGCATGCAGGATGCGGAGCAGTTTTTTGTCAGCGAAGAGGTGCCGGGCGAGCCGAATTCGGAGACCGTGGTGGAGCTGATCGAACGCCGTGGCGATCTTGCCCGCTACCGCCTGCATCCGCATACGGGACGCAAGCACCAGCTGCGCCTGCACCTCTCGCGCCTTGGCGCGCCGATCGTGAACGACGCCTTCTATCCGGTGGCGCTGCCGTGCAAGGGCGACGACTTCGGCGCGCCGCTGCAGCTGCTGGCGCGTTCGATTTCCTTCATCGATCCCTTGAGCGGGGAAGCGCGCCGCTTCGACAGCGGCTTCCGGCTCGACTGGCCCTGAGCGTCGCTTACGCGGATCCGGGCATCTCGAAGTCCCAGCCCGCCACGCCGACGATGGCGGCATTGCCTGCCAGGTCGGTCACGCTGCCGTTATTCCATTGCATGCGCAGCAGGCCGTTGAGCGAGATGTTGAAGTTCAGGATCGACAGGTCGCCGTCGCTGTCCGCCGTGACGCTCCAGCTGCTGCCGTTGTTGCCCCAGTAGGCATCGCGCTGCGTGCTGCCTTCGAACAGGTTGAAGCTGCCGCCCGGCTGGAACACGATGGCTTCGCTGAAGGGCAGGGCGAATTTGCGGCCGAAGACGTTGACCGAGGCCACGCCCGCGCTCGGGCCGACGTTGTCGACGGTGATCGACAGCGCCGTGGAATCGCCGCTCATATTGCCGGCCGTGTCGAACTGGCGCACCGTGATGGCGTAGGTCCCGTCGCCCAGGGCCTTGGCGCTCGGCACCGTGTACGTCCAGTTGCCCGATGCGTCGGCCGCGGTGCGGCCGATCTCGACGCCGTTCGCGAACAGCGCCACGCCGGTATTGGCGAGCGCGCCACTGCCGTTGAAGG
Organism: Massilia sp. BKSP1R2A-1; assembly: GCF_050586525.1. Classification (NCBI taxonomy): domain Bacteria; kingdom Pseudomonadati; phylum Pseudomonadota; class Betaproteobacteria; order Burkholderiales; family Oxalobacteraceae; genus Massilia; species Massilia sp. BKSP1R2A-1. Next base: position 21,831 of record NZ_JBOBRE010000022.1, read on the forward strand.
TCGGTTCGCGCTCACTGGTGATGTTGTCGGTACTCGATACGCCGCTGTCGCTGGCGGCGGCCAGGTCCGGCGCGCCGGACGGCACGCCGGGCGCGCTGCGGTCGACCGTGAAGGTGATGGCCGGAGAATCGGCGCTGCTGTTGCCGGCCCCGTCGACCTGGCGCACCGTGTAGGTATGGCTGCCATCCGGCAGGCTGCTGCCGAAGACCGCGGTCCAGTTGCCGTCGGCGTCGGCGCTACCGACGCCGACGATGTCCGCGCCCGACATGATCTTGATGTGGGCGTTCGCCAGCGCGCCGCTACCCTCGAGCGTGGTGTCGTTCGTCAAGCGGTCCGAGGACGAGCTGCCGGTGTCGTTGGCCAGCACCGGGGCCGCCAGGCTCGGCACCGATGATTCGATGGTCAGGGCGTAGGAAGTGCTGCTGCTGACATTGCCGGCACGGTCAGTCTGGACGATCGTCAGGTTGTGCAGCCCGGCAGCGAGGTTCGATCCGACCTGGATGGTCCAGTTGCCGGAGTCGACCCGGTCGGCGCCGAGCAGCGTGCCGCCGTCGTAGATGCTGACGACTGCGCCTGACTCCCCGCTGCCGGTCAGGGTCGGCTTGAGGACGTTCGTGCGGTTGTCGCCGAGGGTGCCGGAATCGCTGCCGCTCGCCAGTGACGGGGTGCCTGGGGCTGCCGGGGCGACCGTATCGACGACGATGTCGACTGGCAGGTAACCGTAGCCCGAACCCGCGTACTGGTGGATGCCGTCGATGAGGATATGGGCGCCCGTCAGCGGGAAGTCTTCCAGGTCTTCGACATTGTCGACCAGCAGGGAGAAATCGCTGATCGTCAGGTCGTTCGTGTCCACGCCCACGCCGGCTTCGACCGTGTAGGCGAAGGTCCACTCATCGCCGTCGACGGACTGAATCGCGGCGCGCTGGCCGTTGCTGAGGCCGAGCGACAGGATGGCGTCCGAAGTGGGACGGACGTCTTCGTCGAACTTGATGCGGAACGTGATCTTGTCGCCTGCCTTGTAGGCCAGCTTGCCGTCCACGACGGCGTGGGTGGCATTCGCCGGGCCCGATGTCTTGAACGTAATGGGATTGTCCCATAGATCGTTGCCGGCCTTGTCCGTCAGGGAGCCGGGAAGGGCGAGCTCGTAGTGCTTGCCCGGGTCGAGGCCAAGCGCGGCCGGAGACAAGGTCAGCGTATCGCTGCCCGCTTGGAAAGGGGCGGGATCGATGTCGATCTGCTGGTAAGTATCGTCCTCGATGCAATAGATCGAAACTTGCATGTCGACCCCGCCTTCGCCGGGTTGCCAGTACAGCTTCTCGCTGAAGCTGATGGTGAAGTCATTGTTCAGGGATAGGCTGGTTGCGCCTTCGGGCGATGCTGTGATGACAGGATCGGTCGCATCGACAGTGATGGTGGTGGTGTAGTCCGCGCTGGTGTGCTCACCGTTCTTCACGCGCACGACGATGGTGTTCGCACCGTCTTCCAGCCAGACCACGTCGTCGCCTACCTCTGGCTCGTAGGACCAGCTCCATGGCGAGCGGTCGTGATTGATGCTGATGTCTGCCGGGTCCACGGCCACGCCATTGATGAGGAGTTCAATGCTGTCGCCGTCGTCCATGCCGCCATGCAATTCGCCGGAAACGCCCGCCCAGTGGCTGCTGACCAGGTTGTCGGTGTCGGACACCCCCGTGTCATGAGCGCTGCCAGCCGCCGAGATCCAGGGATTGACCAGCGTATCCACCGCATAGTTGGGCGAGGTGGCCGTGCCGCTACCGTGCACGCCTGCCGCGATCTCGACCATGCTCAGATCCAGGCTGAGCGCATTCACTGCGTCTGCGATGCTGGCGCTCTTGGTCAGCACGACTTTCCAGACCAGCGGATTGTCGGTCGCCGTGACGCTCTTCACCGACGCGTTCTCGGCGCTGAAGGCGCTCGCATTCAGGCCGGTCACGCTGCGCGAAAGGGTCACGAAGGCTTGGATATCCTGGCCGGCCTTCAGGACGGTTTGCTCGAAAACGAAAGTGGCGCTGATCGCCGGCGGCGGCGGCGTCGTGGCTGGTATGTCGAAGGCGACCTGGGTCGGCACGGTATAGCCGGCGAAGGGCGCGCCCCCGCTGGTGAGGGTGCCGGCGCCCATGAAGATGCTGTAGTGCTTGCCCGTTGCCAGGCCGGCGGCGTCGAAGCTGACGTGGCTGCCGTTGATCGTGACCTGGCTGAGCGGGACTTCCTTCGTGAAGCTGGCGCCGACCACGCGCAGCTTGGGTTCGCCGGTGACGCGGTCGATGACGGTCTGGACGGCGCCGTCGGTGACGAAAATGCTTCCGCGTCCCTTGGCCATCGTCACCGAGAAATGCAGGTCGATGTGGGTGACGCCTGCGGTGGTCGAGACCGTCTTGGCGAGCAGGGTGGGAGACGTGGCGATGGCAGTCATGATTTCTTGATATTCCGTCAATGGAACATTCTCGTTGGAAAGTTACCAGACGGATAGTATCAAGAAACCCATTTGTCATTTCGCCAAACAGAGGGAAATGCTGCAATTTAGCATCATTTCCGTGGCGAATCCCCCCGGTATGGGGGGGCGGATTTAGAAGCAAAGCTAATAGACGACTATTATCTATTAGCTAAGCTTATGGATCGATCAGAGCTCGTAATCGATGATCAGCGGCGCGTGATCGCTGAATTTTTCGTCCTTGTAGATCGACACGGTCCTGGCGGTCGCCGCGATGCCCGGGGTGGCGACGTGGTAGTCGATGCGCCAGCCGACGTTCTTCGCATAGGCCTGGCCGCGGTTGCTCCACCAGGTGTAGTGCTCGGCGTCCGGATGCACCTTGCGGTGCACGTCGACCAGGCCGATCTCGTCGAAGATGCGCGTCATCCAGGCGCGCTCTTCCGGCAGGAAGCCCGAATTCTTCAGGTTGCCTTTCCAGTTCTTGAGGTCGATTTCCTTGTGGGCGATGTTCCAGTCGCCGCAGATCACCACCTCGCGGCCCTCTGCCTTGAGCTCCTGCAGGTGCGGCAGGAAGACTTCCATGAAGCGGAACTTGGCTTCCTGGCGCTCCGGCGAGGACGAGCCCGACGGGCAGTAGACGGAGATAATGGTGAGGTTGCCGAAATCGCAGCGGGTGTAGCGGCCCTCGGCATCGAATTCGAGACAGCCGAAGCCGATGCGCTTGTTGTCGGGCGCGCTGCGGCTATACACGCCGGTGCCGGAATAGCCCTTCTTTTCGGCGTAGTGGAAATGGCCGTGGTAACCGTGCGGGGACAGGAATTCCTCGGTCATGTCGGCTTCCTGCGCCTTCAGTTCCTGCACGCAGATGTAGTCGGCGGACTGGGTGGCGAGCCAGTTGAAGAAGCCTTTCTTGTGGGCCGAACGGATGCCGTTCAGGTTGGCGGAAATAATTCGTGGCATGGATTGTAGTGAATGGGAGATGACCGCCGCGCGGCCAGGATGCATCTGCCAGTGTAGCGTGTTTTGCCGCAGCCCGGAATGCCGAGGCCGGCGCAGGCCGGTTTACAATAGGCGTTTTTCGAACCAACAGGAGAAGCACGTGAGCGATCTGCGCCAGGAATTTATTGCATTTTCGGTCGAGGCCGAGGTATTGAGGTTCGGCGAGTTCACCACCAAGGCTGGCCGCCTGTCGCCCTACTTCTTCAACGCCGGCCTGTTCCACGACGGCGCCACCCTCGGCAAGCTGGCCCAGTTCTACGCCCAGACCCTGCTCGATTCCGGCGTGGCCTTCGACATGCTGTTCGGCCCGGCCTATAAAGGCATCACGCTGGCCAGCGCCACCGCGGTGGCGCTGGCCGCCAAGGGCCGCAACACGGCGTTCGCCTACAACCGCAAGGAAGCCAAGGACCACGGCGAAGGCGGCACCATCGTCGGCGCGAAACTGGCGGGCAAGGTCGTCATCATCGACGACGTGATCTCGGCCGGCACCTCGGTGCGCGAATCGGTCGACATGATCCGCGCCGCTGGCGCCGAGCCGGCGGCCGTGCTGATCGCGCTGGACCGCATGGAGCGCTCCGGCAAGGACGGCGCCCTGTCCGAGCATTCGGCGGTGCAGCAGGTGTCGCAGGAATTCGGCATTCCGGTGATCGCGATCGCCAACCTGGACGACCTGTTTACTTACCTGTCGACCGGTGCAGCTGCCGCCGACCTGGGCGCCCACAAGGATGCCGTCGCCGCCTACCGCACGCGCTACGGCGTCTGAGTCAGTCGGGTTCGATCAGCGCGAACCTGGCCTTCTGCATGGCGCTGCCGGGCTTCCAGGGCGGATTGATCACGCTGATGTCGCGCACGCCGAGCTTTGCGAATCCCGCGAGCGAGTAGGTCCAGCCGAGCACGTTCGGTTCCGCAAGGTGGCGTTGCTGGAAGCGATCCTGCTGGCCGAGCGTCGACAGGTCTTCGCGCACGCCCAGCCAGCGCAGGTAGGCGCGCTCCTCGTCGACACGGGTCTTGATGGTTTTGTCGAGGTCGTCCATGAATGCCTTGCGCTGCGCGGGCGGCATCGCGTCGACCATCTTCCGGGTGTCGGCATCGAACTCGACTTGCCCGCTGCCCGGACCGCCGTGGTAGCCGATCACCGCAAAATTGCTGACCACCTTGCGCCGCGCGGCGGGGAAGACATAGTTCGCGCACGAGGACAGGCAGTATTCCATCACCTTTATGTCGAGCCCTCGCTCGCGCACCCAGCGCCCGAGCGGTACGCCGGCCGTCACCGGGCCGCCCCTGCTGCGGATCGACAGCACCGTCGGCTTGGCCGCCAGGCTGTCGTAGAGGGCGAACAGGCGCCGGTTCGCATCCGCGTCCACGCCGCCAACGTAATTCAGTTCGCCATTGTCGAGAAAGACCTGGGTCGTCTCCGGGGCGGATCGTGCAGGCGGACTGGCGAGCAGGCAAAGCAGGACGAAAAAGGCAGCGTGGCGCATCGAGGGCTTTCGAACGAGGGTGATGGCGATTATAGGCAGCCGCCGTCCCCGCAAATGTCACCGATGTCCACGGCCACGTCATGCCGCCTGTGACGTCTGCTCATACAAGGCCAGCTGGTCGGCCAGCGCCTTCCGGAAAGCCGGGCGTTCCATGCAGCGGTCCCGGTAGGCGCTCAGCCTTGCGAAGCGCTCGACCAGGTCCATGCCGTCCAGCAGGCGCAGCACGGTGCACATGAGGATGTCGGCCACGCTGAATTCGCCTGCCAGCCAGTCGCGGCCCTCGAGCCAGTCGTCGAGGTCGCGCAGGCGCTTCAATGCCATCTCTTCGGCCGAAGGGCGGGCGCCGGCCACCCAGTCTTCGCCGGCGTGGAACAGGTCCAGGGTCACGAGCTCGGCCAGGTAGGGCTCCACCGAATTGAGGGCCGCGAACATCCACACCGTCACTTGCGCGCGGGCGTTCGCATCCTGCGGCAACAGGAGAGGGCAGCGCCCGCCCAGGTGCAGCAGGATGGCGCCGGATTCGAACAGCGCCAGGTCGCCATCGTGCAGCATCGGGATCTGGCTGAAGGGCTGTTCCTTGCGGTAGGCGGGCTTTGCCGCTTCCTCGAAATCGAGCAGCCGCAGGCTGTAGGGCAGGCCCGCTTCCTCCAGGGCCCAGCGCACGCGCAGGTCGCGCACATAGCCGGCGGCGAACGACGGCACGCTGCGGAAAGTGGTCAGGGTAATCATCTCGGCTCCTCCTTGTGGTGTGGTGAAGGCGAGAATACGCGGGGCCATATTATCTTCAAGAACATAATATCGACCGGAGGATAATGGTGGCTGGAGGAGAATCGACATGCCCTATAGCAGCGAGCACAAGGCCCAGACCCGCGAGCGCATCGTCAGCGCCGCGCGCAGGCTGTTCAACCGGCACGGTTTCGAGCAGGTGTCCATCGACCGCGTCATGTTTGAGGCCGGCCTGACGCGCGGCGGCTTCTATCACCACTTCGGCAGCAAGGACGAGCTCTACGCCGCCGCCGTGGCCAGCTTCACCAACTGCAATCCCTTCCGCGCCGATCTCGCGAACAGTCCCATGCCCGCGCCCGCCGAGCTGGCGCGCATGCTGCTCGACGTCTACCTGAGCGACAAGGTCTTCGACAACGTCGATTTCCACTGTCCGCTGTACGCCCTGCCGGGCGACGTGGCGCGGGCCGGGCTGTCGCCGCAGAAGGCCTATACGCAGCTGATCCGCAACCTGACGCAGGTCTATGCCAGCGCGCTGGCCGGTGTGCCGGACGGTGAGCGGCGGGCCCAGGCCATCGTGTCGCTGTGCGTGGGCGGCATGGTGCTGGCGCGCACCACCGACGACCCGGTGCTGCGCCGATCGCTGCGCGCGGCGGCGCGCGAGCAGGCGCTGGCGCTGCTATCGGCCGGGAGCGAATGCGGCGCCTGTAAATAGGAAGAAGCCGGTATTTCGCGTCATTTCTATGCGGGATAAATACATATATCCCCTGTTGCTGAAAATAAATATAATTCCCGGCCACCGTCACGGTGGATAAGTCCGAATCGTCCTGCGCGATTCGATAACGCTAAAACTGGGGAACTGAATGATTTCAGCAATTAAACGCATCGTACCGCTTGCGCTGCTCGCCGGCGCGATGGCGCTGACCAGCGGCTGTGCCGTGAATCGTGCCAATGCTTCGCTCTCGCCGGGGGCGGACCTGTCGAAAGTGAAGACCGCCTACGTGGTCAAGCACGATAACGACAAGTACAAGGTCAACGAGATCATCCGCTCGAAGCTCGAGAACAAGGGCTATGCCGTCACGACCGGCACCCAGGCCGCTGCGCCGGCCGCGACCGATATTTCCGTGACCTATATCGATAAATGGATGTGGGACATCACCATGTACATGGTCGAATTGACGATCGATTTTCGCGATCCGAAAACGAATTTCCCGCTTGCGAACGGTAATTCCCTGCACACCTCGCTGACCCGCAAATCGCCTGACGCGATGGTGGACGAAGTCCTGAATAACATCCTTTCCGCCCCGAGGAATTAAGACATGACGAACCAGATGACTTCCGCTTTCCGCCGCCTCGCATCGCTGTCGGCCCTGTGCGTGTTCGCGGCCCTGACCGGCTGCGCCTCGCAGATGACTTCCCAGGAAATGACGCCGCCGCAGGTGGCGGCAGCCAGGCAGCACCCGCAGTCGGTGAACGTCGCGGTGCTGCCGATGACGAAGAAGGACCCGGTGGCCGAGACCATCGCCGCCGAGCAGCTGCGTACCGCGATCGGCGAGGCCATCGTCGCCTCGAAAACCTTCGCGGACGTGAAAAAGGATGGCGGCGACTACCAGCTGGCGGTCCAGATCTTCAATCTGCAATACCCGATGTTCGGCGTGTCGATGACCTCGAAGATCGAGATCGGCTGGACCCTGAAGCGCGCCGACAACGGCGCCGTCGTGTGGCAGGAGTCGATTACCACCGAGCACACCACCGGCGGCACCGAAGCCTTCGTGGGCGCGGAACGCCTCAAGATGTCGATCGCGGGTGCGATCCGCAAGAACATCGCCACCGGTCTGCAGAAGATCTCGGCCCTGAGCCAGTGATGTTCGTAGGGTGGGCGGTCCACCGCCCACGCGTTCAGCTCACGGATGCGATCAAGCGACGCATCCGCGATTTGAACGCGTGGGCAAAGGATTGCCCACCCTACGAAGGCGAAAAAAAACCGGAGCACGCTCCGGTTTTTTGGGGCAGGCAGTTTACGCTGCCAGCTTCTTCTTCAGCAGCTCGGTCACCTGGGCCGGGTTGGCCTTGCCCTTCGAGGCCTTCATGGCCTGGCCGATCAGCGCATTGATCGCGGCTTCCTTGCCGGCGCGGTACTGCTCGACCGACTTGGCGTTCGCGGCCAGGACTTCGTCGACGATGGCTTCCAGCGCACCCGTGTCCGAGATCTGCTTCAGGCCCTTCTGCTCGATCACGGCGTCGGCCAGGCCCACGTCATCCGACTTGGCTTCCCACATGGCCGCGAACACTTCCTTGCCGGCCTTGTTCGAGATGGTGCCGTCGGCGATGCGTTTCAGGAGCAGGGCCAGCTGGGCGGCGGACACCGGCGAGTCGTCGAGCTCCACGCCTTCGCGGTTCAGGGTCGACGAGACGTCGCCCATCATCCAGTTGGCGGCGGCCTTGGCGTTCTCCTTGCCGGCCGCAGCCACCACGGCCTCGTAGTAGGTCGCCATGGCCTTGGAAGAGGTCAGCACCAGGCTGTCGTACTCAGGCAGGCCGTACTCGCCCGTGAAGCGCGCGCGCAGGGTGCCCGGCAGCTCGGGCATCTCGCCCTGGATGCGCGCGATCCAGTCCTGGCCGATCACGAGCGGCGGCAGGTCCGGGTCCGGGAAGTAGCGGTAGTCCTGCGCGTCTTCCTTGGTGCGCATGGAGCGGGTTTCCTTCTTATCCGGGTCCCACAGGCGGGTCGCCTGGATTACCTTGCCGCCGTCTTCGATCAGCTCGATCTGGCGCCGCACTTCGTAGTGGATCGCTTCTTCCATGAAGCGGAAGGAGTTCAGGTTCTTGATCTCGCAGCGGGTGCCGAATTCCTTCTGGCCCATCGGGCGCACCGAGACGTTGACGTCGCAACGGAAGCTACCTTCCTGCATGTTGCCGTCGCAGACGCCCAGCCACACGACCAGCGAGTGCAGGGCCTTGGCGTAGGCCACCGCCTCGTTCGCGCTGCGCATCTCCGGCTCGGACACGATCTCGAGCAGCGGCGTGCCGGCGCGGTTCAGGTCGATGCCGCTCATGCCGGCATAGTCCTCGTGCAGCGATTTGCCGGCGTCTTCCTCGAGGTGGGCGCGGGTCAGGTTGACGGTCTTCGTCTCCAGCTTGCCGTCCTTCTCGTAGGCGAAGCTGATGGTGCCGCCCTGTACCACCGGGTCTTCGAACTGGCTGATCTGGTAGCCCTTCGGCAGGTCGGGGTAGAAGTAGTTCTTGCGGGCGAAGACCGACTGCGGCGCGATCTTCGCGCCCACGGCCAGGCCGAAGCGGATCGCGCGCTCGACGGCGCCGCGGTTCAGGACCGGCAGCACGCCCGGCAGCGCCAGGTCGACCGGGCTGGCCTGGGTGTTCGGCTCGGCGCCGAAGCGGATCGAGCTGCCGCTGAAGATTTTCGAGTTGGTCGTGAGCTGCACGTGGTTCTCAAGACCGATGACGACTTCCCATTGCATGATGTGTTCTCTCTTTTTCTGTGCGGGGCTCAGACGCCTTCCGGCGCGCGGGTATGCCAGTCGGTAACCTGCTGGTACTGGTGCGCGATGTTCAGCAGCTTGGCTTCGGCGAAGTAGTTGCCGATGATCTGCAGGCCGACCGGGCGCTTGGCGTTCTTCTCGCCGGCGCCGAAACCACAGGGGATCGACATGCCCGGCAGGCCCGCCAGGCTGGTCGACAGGGTGAAGATGTCGGCCAGGTAGTTCGCCACCGGATCGTTGGCTTTCGAGCCGAGATCCCAGGCGACGGTCGGGGCCACCGGGCCCATGATGACGTCGCACTTGTCGGCAAACGCCGCCTGGAAGTCGTCCGCGATCAGGCGGCGGATCTTCTGGGCCTGCACGTAGTAGGCGTCGTAGTAGCCGTGGCAGAGCACATAGGTGCCGACCATGATGCGGCGCTGCACTTCACGGCCGAAGCCTTCGGCGCGGGTTTTGCGGTACATGTCCTGCAGATCCTTGTACTCGCTGGCGCGGTGGCCGTAGCGCACGCCGTCGAAGCGCGACAGGTTCGACGAGGCTTCCGCCGGGGCGATGATGTAGTAGGTCGGGATCGACAGCGCGGTCTTCGGCAGCGAGATGTCCACCAGGGTGGCGCCCAGCTTCACGAACTGCTCCAGCGCGGCGCGCACGGCGCTTTCCACGTCCGAGGCCAGGCCTTCGCCGAAGTATTCCTTCGGCACGCCGATGCGCAGGCCGTTCAAGGGCTTGTTCAGGTCGCGGGTATAGTCCTCCGCCACGTTGCCCTGTTCGACGGTCAGGCTGGTCGAGTCGCGCTCGTCGAAACCGATCATGTCGTTCAGCAGCAGGGCGCAGTCCTCGGCGGTCTGGGCGATCGGGCCGCCCTGGTCCAGCGAGGAGGCAAACGCGATCATGCCGAAGCGCGAGACGCGGCCATAGGTCGGCTTGATGCCGGTGACGCCGCAGAAGGCGGCCGGCTGGCGGATCGAGCCGCCGGTGTCGGTGGCGGTCGCGGCCGGCGCCAGGCGCGCGGCGACCGCGGCGGCCGAGCCGCCCGAGGAGCCGCCCGGCACCGCCAGCGGATCCCAGGGATTCTTCACCGGGCCGAAGGCCGAGTTCTCGTTGGCCGAGCCCATCGCGAATTCGTCGAGGTTGACCTTGCCCAGGGTGACCATGCCGGCCTTGCCGAAGCGGTCGACCACGGTGGCATCGAAGGGGCTCTCGTAGTTGGCCAGCATCTTCGAGCCGGCGGTGGTGCGCCAGCCGCGGGTCACGAAAATGTCCTTGTGCGCGATCGGCACGCCGGTCAGCGGGCCGGCGGTGCCAGCGGCGATGCGGGCGTCGGCGCTGGCGGCTTGCGCCAGGGTGCGTTCGCGGTCCAGGTGCAGGAAGGCGTTATGGCCGCTCGCTTCGATGCGGCCGAGGTAGTGGCTGGCGAGTTCGACGCTCGAGACCTGCTTCGATTGCAGGAGCGCGGACAGCTCTTTGAGGGTCTTGTTGTGCATGTGCGTTCTTCTGTTCTAAGCGTTTACTCGATAACCTTCGGGACCAGGTAGAGGCCGTCCTGCGCCTTCGGCGCCGGCGCCTGGTAGTCCTCGCGGCGGTTCTCTTCGGTCACCACGTCGTCGCGCAGGCGCAGCGGCAGGGCCATGATGGCGGCCAGCGGCTGTGACAGCGGCGCGACACCGCTCGTGTCCACCGCCTGCATCTGCTCGGCCAGGGCGAAGATGCCGTTCAGCTCGGCCAGCGCGGTTTCCGCGTGGGCCTCATCCATCTCGAGCTGGGCCAGGTTGGCGATGCGTTTTACGTCTGAAAGTGTCAGGGACATGGCTAGGGGCGCGGCGCGGGCCGCGTGCAAAGTGTGGTTGGGCTAATAATGAAAGTTGGCAAGAGGTCAGCCAACGGCGTGCTATGGCCGATAAAACCTTGGTAACACCGTCGATCTCGCCTCGGAAATGGGGGCTAAAACCACCCGTTTTCAGCATTTAATCGACAAATTATAAGGTAGAATGGCGGGCTAATGCGCTGCCGGGCTGAAAGCTCGCCCGCCGCAGGAAAGACCGCGATGCACGATTCAGGGTTCACGAACCCCGGCAGGCGCGGCGAAGACAACCCGATCAATCTTCACGCGCACCCCGGTGCGCAATCAGGACACCCATGTTTGGTTTTTTACGCAGCTACTTCTCGAATGACCTGGCGATCGACCTCGGTACCGCCAACACCCTGATTTACGTGCGCGGCCTGGGCATCGTGCTGGATGAACCCTCGGTGGTGGCGATCCGCCAGGAAGGCGGCCCGAACGGCAAGAAGACCATCCAGGCAGTCGGCAAGGAAGCCAAGCAGATGCTGGGCAAGGTGCCGGGCAATATCGAGGCCATCCGCCCGATGAAGGACGGCGTGATCGCCGACTTCACCGTGACCGAGCAGATGCTCAAGCAGTTCATCCGCATGGTCCACGACTCGAAATTCTTCCGCCCGTCGCCGCGCATCATCATCTGCGTGCCCTGCGGTTCGACCCAGGTCGAGCGCCGCGCGATCCGCGAATCGGCCCTCGGCGCCGGCGCCTCGCAGGTCTACCTGATCGAAGAGCCGATGGCGGCCGCGATCGGCGCCGGCCTGCCGGTCTCGGACGCGACCGGCTCGATGGTGGTCGACATCGGCGGCGGCACCACCGAAGTCGGCATCATCTCGCTGGGCGGTATGGTCTACAAGGGCTCGGTGCGCGTGGGCGGCGACAAGTTCGACGAAGCCATCGTCAACTACATCCGCCGCAACTACGGCATGCTGATCGGCGAACAGACCGCCGAAGCGATCAAGAAGGCCATCGGTTCGGCCTTCCCGGGTTCGGAAGTCAAGGAGATGGAAGTCAAGGGCCGCAACCTGTCCGAAGGCATCCCGCGCTCGTTCACGATCTCCTCGAACGAGATCCTGGAAGCGCTGACCGACCCGCTCAACAACATCGTCTCGGCCGTCAAGAACGCGCTGGAGCAGGCACCGCCGGAACTGGGCGCCGACATCGCCGAGAAGGGCATGATGCTGACCGGCGGCGGCGCGCTGCTGCGCGACCTGGACCGCCTGCTGATGGAAGAGACCGGCCTGCCGGTGCTGGTGGCCGAAGATCCGCTGACCTGCGTGGTGCGCGGCTCGGGCATGGCGCTCGAGCGCATGGACAAGCTGGGCTCGATCTTCTCCTACGAGTAATCACACCACACCACCACAACAGCGGCGCGGCCGATGTGACAGCGGGCAGGGCGTGCGGTCAGACCGCGCGCATCTGCCCGCGTTGACATTGATTGACGCGCGCGACTAGACAGGACGCCAACAGGGCATGCAATACAGTCCTCCGCCGCTTTTCAAACAAGGTGCCCCGGCACGGGTCAAGGCCATCGTCTTCGCCCTGATCTCGGTGACGCTGCTGGTGGTCGATGCCCGCTACCACACCCTCGGCGCGGTGCGCCAGGTCGCCGCCACCGTCCTCTATCCCCTGCAGATGGCGGCCCTGTTGCCGCGCGAGGCGCTCGGCAACATGGCCGGCTACTTCTCCTCGATCTCCACGCTGCAGAAGGAAGTCCGCGAACTCAAGACCCAGCAGCTGGCCCAGGCCAGGGTGCTGCAGCAGGCCCAGTTCCAGATGGCCGAGAACGCCCAGCTGCGCCGCCTGATGGACGCGCGCCAGCACCTGCCGCTCAAGGCCCAGCTGACCGAGATCCTCTACGACGCACGCGACCCGTCCACCCGACGCATCGTGATCGACCGCGGCTCGCGCGACAACGTCGTGCCCGGCCTGCCGGTGATCGACCATGCTGGCGTGGTCGGCCAGGTCACCCGCGTTTTCCCCTTCACTTCCGAAGTCACCCTGCTGACCGACCGCGACCAGGCGATTCCCGTGCAGGTGCTCCGGAGCGGCCTGCGCAGCATCGCCTACGGCCGCGGACAATCGGGGCTGCTGGACCTGCGCTTCGTGGTCGCCAATGCCGACATCCAGGTCGGCGACGTGCTGGTGACCTCGGGCCTGGACGGCATGTACCCGGCGGGCCTGGCCGTGGCCAAGGTGGTGCAGGTCGAGAACGTCGCCGCCGGCGCCTTCGGCCGCGTGGTGTGCCAGCCGCTGGGCGGCATCGACCGCAACCGCCAGCTCCTGATCATCATGTCGCAGTCCGACCTGCCGCCGCGCCCGGCCGCCGAAGTCACGCCGTCCGCCACCACCTCGCGCCGCAAGCTGCCGGCCATGGCGCCGATCCCGGCGCCACCGCTGCCGCCTTCGCCGCTGCCGCCGCAGGGACAGCCCACCGCAGGGCAGGGCGTGGCCGCGCCGGGGACCGCACCCGCGAACGGCGCCGCGCCGGCCCGCCCGGCCCCGGCTGCCGCCGCGCCGGCCGCGGCCGCACCGGCCACGCAGCCTGCAACGCCGCCAGCAACTTCGCAACCAGGAGGACCGGCCAATGCCAGGTAACCGCCCCCATTACATCCTGCTGCCCGTCAGCCCGCTGTTCATCACCTTCAGCCTGGTCTGCGCCTTCATGCTCAACCTGCTGCCGATGGGCCGCTGGGTCGGCGCTCCCGACTTCGTCGCCCTGGTGCTGGTCTTCTGGGGCATCCACCAGCCGCGCAAGGTCGGCATCGGCGTGGCCTTCCTGATGGGCCTCCTGATGGACGTGCACGACGCCAGCCTGCTGGGCGAGAACGCGCTGGCCTATACGCTGCTGTCCTACCTCGCCATCATGATCCACCGCCGCGTGCTGTGGTTCCGCCTGATGACCCAGGCCATGCATGTGTTCCCGCTGCTGCTGCTGGCCCAGGCCGTGCAGGCCTTCGTGCACTTCACGGCCTCGGGTCGTTTCCCCGGCCTGCTGCACTTTGCCGAGAGCGTGGTCGCAGTCAGCCTGTGGCCGGTGATCACCTGGCTGCTGCTGGCGCCGCAACGCCGCGCCGTCGACCGCGACCATACCCGTCCGATCTGATCGACACGATCCTTCCGCCCATGCCGAGTTCTCCGCTGTGACCGAATTCAAGGACAACGACCGCGAGATCCACCAGTTTCGCCTGCGCCTGACGGCGCTGGTGGCGCTCGTCTTCATCTGCTTCGGCCTGCTGGTCGCGCGCTTCGTGTGGCTGCAGGTGCTGCGCCACGACCAGTTCGCGCTGCAGGCCGAGGGCAACCGCATCGCCCTGGTGCCGATCGTGCCCAACCGCGGCCTCATCGTGGACCGCAACGGCGTGGTCCTGGCGCGCAACTATTCCGCCTACACGCTCGAGATCACGCCCTCCAAGCTGGAGGCGAACCTGGAATCGGTGATCGACGAGCTGGCCAAGCTGGTCACCATCGAGCAGCGCGACCGGCGCCGCTTCAAGCGCCTGCTGGAAGAGTCGCGCAGCTTCGCCAGCGTGCCGCTGCGCACCCGCCTGACCGACGACGAAGTGGCGCGCTTCACCGCGCAGCGCTTCCGCTTCCCCGGCGTGGAGGTCCAGGCGCGCCTGTTCCGCCAGTACCCGCTGGGCGAGACCGCCTCGCACGTGATCGGCTACATCGGCCGCATCAACCAGAAGGAAGCCGACCAGCTCGAGAAGGACGGCGTCGACGCCAACTACAACGGCACCGAGCATATCGGCAAGGAAGGCGTCGAGAAGAAGTACGAGGAATACCTGCACGGCACCACCGGCTACGAACAGGTCGAGCGCACCGCCGGCGGACGCGCGATCCGCACGCTGTCGCGGACGCCGCCCACGCCGGGCAGCAACCTGATCCTGTCGATCGACATCGAGCTGCAGAAGGTGATCGAGGAAGCCTTCGGCGAGAACCGCGGCGCCCTGGTGGCGATCGAACCCGCCACCGGCGACGTGCTGGCCTACGTCTCGCGCCCCGGCTACGACCCCAACCTCTTCGTGGACGGCATCGACAGCCAGAACTGGAACGAGCTGAACACCTCGCTCGACCGGCCGCTGATGAACCGTCCGCTGCAGGGCGGCTATCCGCCGGGGTCGACCTTCAAGCCCTTCATGGCGCTGGCCGCGCTCGAGATGGGCTTCCGCAAGCCTTCGGACGCCATCCGCGATCCCGGCTTCTACATGCTGGGCGGGCACCGCTTCAACGACGACAAGCCTGGCGGACACGGCTACGTCGACATGTACCGCTCGGTGGTGGAATCCTGCGACACCTATTACTACCAGCTCGGCAACGAGATGGGCATTGACAACATCTCGAACTTCATGAAGCAGTTCGGCTTCGGCGAACTCACCGGCATCGACCTCGAACATGAAAAGGCCGGCGTGCGCCCGTCCAAGGAGTGGAAGGCGCAGCGCTTCCGCAAGAACCCGCGCGCCGGCAAGTGGGTCGGCGGCGACACCATCTCGATCTCGATCGGGCAGGGCTTCAACACCTATTCGATGATCCAGCTGGCGCACGCGGTCTCGACCCTGGCCAACAACGGCGTCGTGATGAAGCCGCACCTGGTCAAGATCATCGAGGACGGCGCCACCCGGCAGCGCACCCTGACCGTGCCCAAGGAAACCCGGCGCATCCCGCTCAAGCAGGAGAATGTCGATTTCATCAAGCACACCATGGTGGGCGTGACCCAGGAATCCTACGGCACCGGCCGCCGCGCCTTCGCGGGCGCCGAGTACATCTCGGCCGGCAAGACCGGCACCGCGCAGGTGATCGGCCTGAAAGGCCAGAAGTACAACGCCAACGCGATCGACGAGCGCCATCGCGACAACGCGCTCTACGTCGCCTTCGCCCCGGCCGACAACCCGAAGATCGCGCTGGCGCTGATCGTGGAGAACGTCGGCTTCGGCGCTTCCTTCGCCGCGCCCATCGCGCGCAAGGCGCTCGACTACTACCTGCTGGGCAAGCGCCCGGCGCCGCCCAAGCCCAAGGATCCGGCCCCCGGCGCAGCGCCAGGCGCGCCCAGGCCTGCCGCGCAGCCGGCCGCCCCCGTGATCCAGGCCGCCGCGCCGGCCGCCGCACCAGCCACCTTGAAGGAATAAGCCCATGGCGCACATTCCAGAACGCCGCTCGCTGCGGCGCCGCCTGCGTCCCTATTTTGCGGTCTTCGACTGGCCGCTCGGCCTGGTGCTGTTCATGCTGATGATGACCAGCGTGATCACCATGACCTCGGCCGGCGCCGAATTCCCGGACCGCGTCGAGCACCAGATCCGCAACTTCCTGCTGGCCTTCGGCATCATGTGGGTCGCGGCGAACGTGCCGCCGCAAACCCTGATGCGGCTCGCCGTGCCGATCTATACCTTCGGAGTGGCCCTGCTGATCGCGGTGGCCGTCTTCGGCATCATCAAGAAGGGCGCGCGGCGCTGGCTGCACGTGGGCGTCGACATCCAGCCTTCCGAGATCCTCAAGATCGCGACGCCGCTGATGCTGGCCTGGTATTTCCAGCAGCGCGCCAATGCCGCCACCTGGAAGAACTACCTCGTGGCCGCCGTGATCCTCCTGATTCCCTTCACCCTGATCGCCAAGCAGCCCGACCTCGGCACCGCGCTGATGGTGGGCAGTTCGGGCTTCTACGTGATCTTCCTGGCCGGCCTGCCATGGAAGGCGCTGGCGGCATTGGCCGTATCCGGCGCCGCCGCGCTGCCGATCGCCTGGTCGATGCTGCACGACTACCAGCGCGACCGGGTGATGACGCTGATCGACCCGACCTCCGATCCGCTGGGCAAGGGCTTCCACATCATCCAGTCCGAGATCGCGATCGGCTCCGGCGGCCTGTTCGGCAAGGGCTACGGCCAGGGCACGCAAGGCGCGCTCGAATTCGTTCCCGAGCAGACCACCGACTTCGTGTTCGCCGTGTATTCGGAGGAATTCGGCCTGGTCGGCAACCTGTTCCTGCTCTTCGTCTACCTGCTCCTGCTCGGGCGCGGCATGATGATCGCGGCCAACGCCCCGAACACCTTCTCGCGCCTGCTGGCCGGCGCCATCACGATGATGTTCTTCACTTATGCTTTCGTCAACATGGGCATGGTCATCGGCATCCTGCCGGTCGTGGGAGTTCCTTTACCATTCATGAGCTACGGCGGCACCGCGTTCATTACCCTGGGCCTCGGCGCTGGTATATTGATGAGTATTCAAAGACATCGTAAACTGGTGCAGACGTAATAAAGGAGGACGCTGTCGATGACCGTTCCAAGAAAACAACTTGCCACGGTCATTACACTGGCCACTTTCCTCGCCGGTTGCAGCACCACCGAAACTGGCGAACACAAGAGCCTCATCCCACTTCCCTGGAAGCACCATCCCACGGCGAAGAATTCGGATGCGCCCAAGCTGCCGCCGGCCAACTCGGGCCGCGGCGGCTACTACAAGGACGACGGTCCCGGCGCCAACCCGCCCCCCGGCCTGCTGGACCTGCCCGATGCGGTGGTCAAGGCCGAGCCCTACGCCAAGTGGGCCAACCGTCCCTACACCGTGTTCGGCACCACCTACACCCCGATCCTGCACAGCGATCCCTTCGTCCAGACCGGCATCGCCAGCTGGTATGGGGTGAAGTTCCACGGCCAGAAGACCTCGTCGGGCGAGCTCTACGACATGTACAAGATGACGGCCGCGCACCCGACCCTGCCGATCCCGTCCTACGCCCGCGTGACCAGCGTCGAGAGCGGCAAGTCGGTGGTGGTGCGCATCAACGACCGCGGCCCCTTCCACGCCAGCCGCGTCATCGACGTTTCCTACACGGCGGCCCTGAAGCTGGGCCTGCTGGGCAAGGGCAGCCACCAGGTCGAGATCGAGCGCCTGTTCCCGAACGACCCGACCCGCATCGCCACCGTGCGCCGCGCCATCGCTTCCGAGGCGCAGTCGGCGCCGCCGGAAATCGCGGCGCTGATGCTGGAAGACCGGGTGCGCACCGACAGCGCCGCGGTGGCGGAGGTCGCGCCGCCGGTCGCCAAACTCGTGCCGCGCAACGGCTACTACGTGCAGCTCGGCGCCTACGGCCGCGCCGGCACCGCCGAGGCGATGGGCGAAAAGCTGAGCGAGGCCGGGGTCGAGGTGGGCAAGCTGGAAGTGGTGAAAGTGGGCTCGGTGAACCGCTTGTTCGGAGGACCCTTCGAGACCCGCGAGGCGGCGCAGGAAGCGGCGCGTGGGGTGCCGTCGTCGTTCGGGCTCAAGCCAATCGTCGTCAAACGGTAGGGTGGTCGGCTTCGCCGTCCACCCTACGGGCAGGGCCTCAATTGCACGCCCGCGAAATCGTCGGCAATGCCGGCCAGGCGGGTGCGCTCCTCATTGGTGATATTGCGGAACTGCCACGCCGCGCGCGTGGTCTGCGGCCCACGCGGCAGCACGCGTGCGCCGCGCACACCCTGCTTGCCCAGGGCCGCAATCAAGCTCTGGGCCGCGGTCTCGGTCTTGAACACGCCCAGCGACACCGCCCATTTCATCGGTCCCTCGCCCTGCATCACGAAGTAGTTCGTCACGCCTTTTTCCTTCAGCTCGGCCACGCGGCGGTCGGCGCCTTCCTTGCCGCCATTCGGCGGCAGGTAGACCAGGTGACTGGTCACTTCCTGGTAGGGCACGCTGGTGCGCGACTGGCGCTCGCCAAAGCCGAGGCGCTCGATCCGGGTTTCGAAGCGGCGCGCGTCCGGCGCCGCGAAGCTGCCGGCCTGGGTGCAGGCGATGGTAGCCACCGGCGCGGGCGCCGGTTCCGGCACCAGGGGAACCTCCGTGACCGCGGGCGCCGCCTCGGCAGCGGCGCGTGCCTCGGCAGCGCTCAGCATCACCATGCGTTCGCGCGCCAGCTGGCTCTTCAGGCGCTGCGGTTCGCGTTCTCCGCCCTCGACCTTCCCGAGATAACCCTGGCCGTAGGCGAACAGCGTCGCATTCGCGGCGAGCAGGGCCCAGAATATCAATTTCAACAAGTGCGCTCTCCCTTGATCAATCCCTGGCCACCGCGTGCAGGCCGACCAGCACGATATTATCGACCAGGCGGTGGGCAAGCTTGAGGGTAGGGGAGATATACGGCGCCGCGCCGCCCGAGACGATGCAGGCCGTCGCCCCATGGGCGGCGCAGGCGCGTTCGATGGCGCCGGCCTGGGCCGACAGGCAGCCGGAGACGATGGCGTCGACCGTGTTGTCGCCGAAGACCGGAGGCGGAGCGGCGCCCGGTTTGACCTGCGGCAGCTGGGCGGTATCGCGGGCCAGCGAACCGGCCATCAGGGCGAGGCCGGGCAGGATCATGCCGCCGACGAAGCGGCCGTCGCCCGTCACTGCATCGACCGTGGTCGCGGTGCCGCAGGTGGCGACGACCAGGTTCTCGCCCGGCGCCAGCGCGTGCGCGCCGATGGCGGCGGCGAAGCGGTCGCAGCCCAGCTGGCCGGGGTTGCGGTAGCCGTTGCGCAGGCCTGCACGCTCGGGCGTGGAGGCGAACCACTCGATGTCGATCCCGTCCGGCAGCGCCGCCGCGATGCGCGCGCGCGCTTCGTGTCCGGCCACGTTCGAGACCAGGGCGCGCGTCACGCCGGCCGCGCGCCAGGCGCCGGCCATCGTGTCCAGCTCCGCATGCGGCGCCGCATCGGCCAGTTCCCACGCGCCCAGGGCTGCATCGGGGCCGGCGACGGCCCACTTGATACGCGTGTTCCCGGCGTCGATCAGGAGCAGCTTCATGCCTTCACCCGCAGCGACACGTCGCCCGCCATGACGGTGATGCGGCCTGCATCCGTATCGAGCAGCAGGCGGCCGGTCTCGTCGACGCCGGCCGCGCGCCCTTCATGCAGCACCACGCCGTTGTCGAGCACGACCACGGTTTCGCCCTGCCAGGCATGGCGCAGGTTCCAGCGCGCGCAGAAGGCGCCGAAGCCTTGTCGTTCGAACAGGCGCAGGCAGTCGGCCAGGGCGTCGAGCAGGGCGGCCATCAGGACGTCGCGTTCCATGCGCGCCAGCCAGGGCGCGCCGGCGGCGCTGCGGCCGAGTTGCGCCTCCACCTCGTCGGGCATGATCAGGTTCAGGCCGATGCCGATCACGCACCAGGTGCCGCCGCCCGGCGCGGCCTGGGTCTCGACCAGGATGCCGGCCAGCTTGTCGCCGTCCTTGAGCACGTCGTTCGGCCACTTGAGCTGCACCTGTACGCCCAGCTGGCCGAGAGCGTCGCCGAGCGCCGCGCCGATCGCCAGCGGCAGGCCGAGCAGCGCCTGCGGCCCGCCAGCGAACTTCCAGGCCAGCGAAAAAGTGAGCGAGTTTTCGCTGGACGAGAGCCAGCTGCGTCCCGCGCGTCCGCGCCCGGCGGTCTGGTGTTCGGCCACCAGCAGCAGGGGTTCCGTGAGGGTCGCCGCGCGCGCGAGCAGGTCGGCGCTGGTCGAGCCGGTCTGCGCCACCACTTCGACGGCGACGCCGGAAGTGGAGAGCGCGGCGATGCGCTCCGCCTTCATGCCTTCCTCCCGGCCTGCAGGCGCTTCTTGGTCGGCGCGCGCGAGAAGAGGGCATCGAAGAGGACGTTGGGCAGCAGGCGCAGGACCTTGGCGGTCACGCCCATCTGCCACGGCAGGACGCGGTAGCTGCGGCCGCGCGCGATGACGTTGGCGGCCTGCATGGCGAAGCGCCCGGCCGGCATCAGGAAAGGCATGGGAAAACGGTTGTTGCGGGTCATGGGGGTATCGATGTAGCCGGGGGCGATGGTCACCACCCGGATGTTCGAGGCGCGCAATTCGAGGCGCAGCGCTTCGCAGTAGCTGTGCACGGCCGCTTTCGAGGCGCAGTAGGCGCCGGCGCCGCGCATGCCGCGGATGCCCGCCACGCTGCCGATGCCGACCAGGCGGCATGGCGTGCCTTCCACTTTCATCTGGAAGATGAAGGGCGCGAAGGTCGACACGGTGGCGTTGACGTTGGTGGCGAACACCGCGTCGAACACCGGCAGGTCGTCCGGACGTTCGGTGAGGGTGCCGTGCGAGATGCCGGCGCTGGCGATGACGATGTCGGCGCCGCCATTGGCCGCGATGAAGTCGGCGGCGGCGTTCGCCAGCGCCTCGCGGTCCAGCACGTCGACGGCGTAGATGCGGTGGCGTTCGGGGTGGGGGAGGCTTTCGACCAGTTCGGCCAGGGCCTCGCGGCGCCGCGCCAGCAGGCCGAGCACGGCGCCGCGCGCCGCGTATTCGCGCGCCAGGGCCGCGCCGATGCCGCTCGAGGCGCCGGTGATGAACACCCGGTCCGCGCGGCCCGGCACGAGGGTCATTTCTTGTCCGCTCGCGCCCGCGCGACCAGCACGTCCATCACCGACAGGGTGCCGGCCAGGGCCTGCTCGCCGCTGCTGTCGTTCGCTTCCGACACCATGCCTGGCGAGGTCAGGAAGCGTCCGTCGATGGCGACCATGGGCCAGTGGGTGATGCGGTAGCCTTCCATCATGGCCTGGGCGCGGCGCACCTTGGCCTGCACGCCGAAGGAGCGGTAGGTGTCGATGAAGCGGGCGCGGTCGATGCCGGCGCGGCTGGCCCAGTCGAACACCTGCTCGTCCTGCGCCAGCGGCAGGCGGTCGACGTGCATGGCCTTGAAGGCCTTGTCGTGGTACTGCTCGAGCATGCCGAGCGATTCCAGCGTGAAGAACAGGCGCTGCTGCGCCGCCACCGCCTCGCCGCGCGGCACGTGCACGCGGCGGAACACGATGTTGTCGCCCTGTTTCTTCACCCAGGCCGCCAGCTTGGGCTCGAAGGCGTAGCAGTGCGGGCAGTAATAGGCGAAGAACTCGATGACCTCGATCTTCCTGCCGCTGTCCGTCGGCTGCGGATCCGGCAAGCTCAGGAACTCGGCGCCTTCCCGGGGGCTGGTCGGCGAAGCGCCCGCGAGCGCGGTGGCGGCGAGCAGGACGGCGGCACAGGCGAGGCGGCGAAGTGGCTGCATGGTGTTCCCTAGCGCTGGTTGCGGACGATGGCGACGTCGATGCCGCTGTCGAGCAGCTTGGCGCGCGCCTTGTTCATGGCTTCGACCTGGTTGTAGGGGCCGACGCGCACGCGGTGCAGCACGCCGCCGTCGGTGCTGCGGTCGCTGATCGCGGCCTCGAAGCCGAGCAGCGCCAGCTTGGCGCGGGTGTTCTCGGCATCCGACATCTCACGGAAGGCGCCCGCCTGCAGGTAGTAGATATAGCCGTCGCCGGCGCCGGCCGGTGCGGCTGCTGGCGCGGGTGCGCTCGGAGCGGGCGCCGCGGCGGGCGCGCTCGGTGCGGCAGGCTGCGCCGCGCCGCCCTGCATGCCGGCGATCGCCTGGCCCAGCGGGTCGGCCTCAGCCGCCGGCGCCGGCGCGGGCGCCGGTTCCGGACGGTTGGCGCGTTCCGCGATCTCGCGGTTGGCTTCGCGCGCGGCGTCGCGGTTGCCATACAGCGGCTTGTTCGGATCGGTCGCCTGGCTCGGCGCGAGATCGGCCGGACGGCCCATCTTGTTGGAGCGGTCGGTGAAGGGCGACTGGCCCTTGGTGATCACGAGCGCGACCACCACCGCGATCCCCAGGCCGATGATCAGGCCGATGATGATGCCGGTCAGGGTGCTGCCGCGCTGGCGCAGCGAAGAAAAGGAACGAAGGGTGGTCATGTTGCGATTACTCTTGAGCGTCGAGGGGCGCGCGTTCCATCTTGTCGGGGGCGGAAACGCCGATCAGGGCCAGGCCGTTGCGCAGCACCTGGCGGGTGGCCACGGCCAGCGCCAGGCGCGCCAGCTTCAGGGGCTCGTTGTCGTCGAGCAGCCACTTGTGCGCGAAGTAGTAGCTGTGCAGCTCGCCGGCCAGTTCGCGCAGGTAGAAGGCGACGTGGTGCGGGCTCAGCTCGACCTTGGCGCGCTCCAGCATTTCCGGATAGGCGGACAGCTTGACCAGCAGGCTGGCTTCGTGCGGTTCGGTCAGCAGCGACAGGTCGGCGCCGGCCAGCTGCGATGCGTCGCCGCCCCAGTTGGCAAGCGCCGAGCAGATACGCGCGTGGGCGTACTGCACGTAGTAGACCGGGTTCTCGTCCGAGGTCTTCAGCGCGACGTCGACGTCGAACACGAATTCGGTGTCGGCCTTGCGCGAGATGAGGAAGAAGCGCACCGCGTCGCGGCCGCGCGTGATGTCGCCGTTGCCCGACCATTCGATCAGGTCGCGCACAGTGACGTAGGAACCGGCGCGCTTGGAGATCTTGACCTCTTCGCCGTTCTTCATCACGGTGACCATCTTGTGCAGCACGTAGTCGGGATAGCCCTTCGGGATGCCGATATTGACCGCCTGCAGGCCGGCGCGCACGCGCGCGATGGTGCCGTGGTGGTCGCTGCCCTGGATATTGATGGCCTGGTCGAAGCCGCGGCGGAATTTCTGGATGTGGTAGGCCACGTCCGGCACGAAGTAGGTGAAGCCGCCGTCCGACTTGCGCATCACGCGGTCCTTGTCATCGCCGTAGTCGGTGGTCTTGAGCCACAGCGCGCCTTCCTGCTCGTAGGTGACGCCGGCATCGACCAGCGCCTTCACGGCCGCTTCGACCTTGCCGTCCGCGTACAGCGAGGACTCGAGGTAGTAGTTGTCGAACTTGACGCCGAATGCCTGCAGGTCCTGGTCCTGCTCGTTGCGTAGGTAGGTCACCGCGAAGCGGCGGATCGATTCGATGTCTTCGACGTCGCCCGAGGCAGTGGCTGGCTCGCCGTCGCTGGCCGAGACGGTCTTTTTCGCCAGGAAGTCGGCGGCGATCTCGGCGATGTAGTCGCCGTTGTAGGCCGACTCAGGCCATTCGGCGTCGCCCGGCTTGAAGCCGCGTGCGCGTGCCTGCACCGAGGTGGCCAGGGTGGCGATCTGGACGCCGGCGTCGTTGTAGTAGAACTCGCGGGTCACCTCATGGCCCTGCGATTCGAACAGCGACGAAAGCGCGTCGCCCAGCGCGGCCTGGCGGCCGTGGCCGACGTGCAGCGGACCGGTCGGGTTGGCCGAGACGAATTCGATGATGGCGTGGTGGCCCTTGCCCGAGGCGCCGCGGCCGAACACTTCACCCTGCGCGAGCACGGTGCGCACGACCGACTGCTTGGCGCCGGCAGCCACGCGCAGGTTGATGAAGCCGGGGCCGGCCACGTCGGCCGACTCGACCAGCTCGGCGGCAGCAGGTTCGGCGAGCAGGGCGGCGACCAGGCGGGTGGCCAGGTCGCGCGGATTGGTTTTCAGCGGCTTGGCCAGCTGCATGGCGATATTGCAGGCGATGTCGCCGTGGCTGGGGTCGCGCGGACGCTCCAGCACCACGTTAGGGGTCAGATCGGTGCCGGCAACGATCGGCGCAAGGGCGGCCTGGAACAGGGCAACGATTTCTTGTTTTTGTTGGGCGAGCATGGGGATGTCTGTCTGATAAAAGAGGGAGGCCTGCAGGCAGGCAAACAGCGGCCATTATACTGGTTTGGCGGGGCACGGAAACATGTTCCCCAGTGTACGAGGGTGTGAAAAATTCCGCCATGGCTGCGTTGCCTCGTCTCGCCGTACTAGCGTACTGTCTTCGACTCGGCGCCTTGCCACGGCGGTTTTTTCACACCCTCTATGGGTTGATTGTTATTTAAGCGGCGCCAAAGCCTAAACCGTTACAATGAGGGCCTTTTGCATCTGTAGTGACCCTGCCATGACCGACAAGCGCCCGACGCTCACCCTCAAACCGAAAGCCAAGCCGGCGCGTTCCACCACGTCGGAGAGGGTCCGGCCATCCGGCAGCCGTACTGACGGTGCGATGCCTGCCAAGCCGGCCGCCAAGCCGACCTACCGCCCTTCGGCGGAGCGCGAAGCGGCCACGCCTGAGCGCCGCGCGCCGCTCACCAGGGAAGCGCCGCGACTGCGCGAGAGCCACCAGGCCAAGGTCGCTCCGCAGCGCGACTACCGCCCCGACCTGAAATCCGACTCGCTGGCCCTGGCCCTGCTGGGCGCGGCCAATGCCGTGGCCCGCGTGCGCGGCGGCAGCGCATTGCCGCAGGCGCTGGCCGGCGTGTTTACGGCCTATGACGTCACCCCGCAGGCGCGCGGCGCGATCCAGGACATCGCCTACCGCACCATGCGCCAGCTGGGCCGCAGCGATACCCTGCTCGGCCTGATGACCACCAAGGCGCCCGAGCCGCCGATGCTGGCCGGCCTGCTGTCGGCGGCCCTGGCCCTGCTCGATCCGCCGCAGGGGACCCAGCCGCCCTACGAGGCCTTCACCGTGGTCGACCAGGCCGTGAACGCGGCCGCCAGCCACCCCGATTTCGCCCATGCCAAGGCCATGGTCAATGCCGTGCTGCGCCGCTTCCTGCGCGAGCGCGAGGCCCTGGTCGCGCAAGCGCTCGGGCAGCCGCTGGCGCGCTGGAACTACCCCCAGTGGTGGATCGACAGCACCCGCGCCGCCTATCCCGAGCAATGGGAAAGCATCCTCGCGGCCGGCAACGTGCATCCACCCTTGACCCTGCGCGTGAACCGCCGCCGCACGGACGTCGACACCTACCTGGCGACCCTGGCGGAGGCCGGCATCGAAGCGGGCAGGGTAGGCCCCAGCGCCGTGCGCCTGGCCCAGGCCGTGAATGTCAGCCAGATCCCGGGTTTCCACGAGGGCGTGGTGTCGGTGCAGGATGCCGGCGCCCAGCTGGCCGCGCCCCTGCTCGACCTGCACGATGGCATGCGGGTGCTGGACGCCTGCGCCGCCCCGGGCGGCAAGAGCGGCCACATCCTCGAGACGGCCGACGTCGACCTCACCTCGGTCGACGCCGACCCCCAGCGCCTGGCGCGGGTCGGCGACAATCTAGGGCGCCTGGGCCTGCAGGCGAAGCTGATCGCGGCCGAGGCCCAGGATAGCGGCTGGTGGGACGGGCAGCAGTACGATCGCATCCTGGCCGACGTGCCCTGCACGGCCTCGGGCATCGTGCGCCGCCACCCCGACATCCGCTGGCTGCGCCGCAAGTCCGATACGCTCCAACTTGCAACACTTTCCAGCAAAATACTCGACAACCTTTGGCAGATGTTGCTGCCCAATGGTAAATTGCTGTTCGTGACATGTTCGCTCTGGCCCCAGGAATCGGAGGCGCAGGCGGCTGCTTTTGCGGCCCGCCATAATGCACTCCGCCTCGACGCGCCGGGCCAGCTGCTGCCAGCCAGCGGTGCCGCGCAGGATCATGACGGCTTGTTCTACGCCCTGTTCCAGAAAAACGCGGCGTGATGACCTTCCCTCATCACGTTTAAACCAAGGCCCCGCTCACCCGTGACGTTACGATTCTTCTGCCTACTCGCCTGCCAGCTGCTGCTGGTCTTCGCGTGCACGCAGGCGCGGGCGGCCGACGGGGTCGACATCACGCAGGCCGAGATCCAGCTCACCGACGAAGGCTACCGCCTCAACACCCGCTTCGCCTTCGAGCTCAATCACGAGCTGCAGGAAGCGGTCCAGAACGGCATCAAGCTGGCCTTCACCACCGAGATCGAGATGACGCGCCCGCGCTGGTGGTGGCGCGACGAAAAGGCGGTGTTCTCGAAGCGCACCATCAGCATCTCCTACGATGTATTGACGCGCCAGTACAATGTGTCGAGCGGCGGCACCGTGCCCCAGAGTTTCCCGACGCTGGACGAAGCCCTGTCCCTGATCCGGCGTCCGGCGCGCTGGCTGATCGCGCCCAAGAGCGCGCTCAAGCTTGGGGAGACCTACGAGGTGTCGATCCGCATGTTCATGGACCGCGACTTCCTGTCCAAGCCGCTGCAGGTGAACGCCATCAACGATTCCAGCTGGCGCCTCGCCTCCAACCGCAAGACCTTCACCTATAAAGCGGGGCCAAGTGCGGGTTAGGTCGATCAACCGTGCGCTGCGCTACGCCCTCGTGGTGGGCGGCGCCATCGTCTCGATCCTGCTGTTCCTGCTCGCGTCCGCCTCGGACAATTCGGGCTTCTTCGACCGCTACTACACCTGGCTGCTGGGCGTGAACGCCGGCATGGCGGTGCTGCTGCTGGTGCTCGTCGTCGTCGCGCTGGGCCGTCTGTACGTGCGCTACAAGGCCGGCAAGTTCGGCTCGCGCCTGGTGGCGAGGCTGGTGCTGCTGTTCGCCGCCATCGGCATCCTGCCGGGCCTCCTGATCTTCATGGTCTCGGTGCGCTTCGTCTCGCACTCGATTGAATCCTGGTTCGACGTCAAGATCGAGGCCGCGATCGAATCGGGCCTGAACCTCGGGCGCGCCGCGCTCGACGAAGCCGTCGCCGAACTAAGCGCCACCGGACAGACCGCGGCCGCCACCCTGGCGGGCCAGGATGCGGTGATGGTGCAGGGCGTGCTGAGCGGGCTGACCAACGACGTGCGCGGCATGCAGAGCGCCATGCTGCTCACCGCCGACGGGACCGTGCTCGCTTCCAGCGCCCAGGACCGCAATGCCAGCCTGGAGCTCGACAAACCCACACCGGACATGCTCAAGTCCGCCGCGCTGCCGGGCGGCTATGCGCGGCCCGAGGGCAGCAGCGAAGGGATGGCCAACGGTCCCAATGCGCTCGACGCCGCCACCGGCCTGCGATTGCGGGTGGTGCTGGCGGTGCCCGAATCTCCCGGCCTGGAGCCGCGCTACCTGCAGCTGCTGCAGTCGGTGCCGGTCAACCTGGCGTCGAACGCGGTGGTGCTCAGGAGCGCCTCCGACGAATACCGAAGTCGCGCGCAGGCCAGGCTGGGCCTGCGCAAGATGTACATCGAGACGCTGACCCTGACGCTGCTGCTGGCGATCTTCGGGGCGATCGGCAGCGCCTTCCTCATCGCGGGCAACCTGGCGCAGCCGCTGCTGGTGCTGGCCGAGGGCACGCAGGCCGTGGCCGAGGGCGACCTGTCGCCGCGGCCGACGGTCGAGACCAACGACGAACTGGGCACGCTGACGCGCTCGTTCAACGCCATGACCGGCCAGCTGTTCGAGGCGCGCAGCGCCGTCGAGCGCAACCGCGCCGCGCTGCAGAACGCCAAGGCCCACCTGGAGTCGGTGCTGGCGAACATGTCGGCGGGCGTGATCGTGCTCGATGCCGAAGGCCGGGTAGTGAACTCGAACGACGCCGCCTACCGCATCCTGCAGGTCGAGCCGGGCGCGCTGGCCGGGCCGCTGGCCAGCATCGCGGGACTGGAGACCTTCTACAACTGCGTCACGCGCGCCATCTCGGCGCAGAGCGCGCAGTCGGCCGCCGCGCCTGCAAACGGCGACCGGCGCCGCCGCGCCCACTGGCAGCAGCAGATCGAGATCCCGCGCCGCGGCAGCAATGATCACGATCACGAACACGACCACGACATCACGCTGCTGGCGCGCGGCTCGCGCCTGCCGGTCGGCTCGGGCAACGGCTTCATCGTGGTGTTCGACGATATCTCGGACGTGATCTCGGCCCAGCGCTCGGTGGCCTGGGGCGAGGTGGCGCGCCGCCTGGCGCACGAGATCAAGAACCCGCTGACCCCGATCCAGCTTTCGGCCGAGCGACTGCAGATGAAGCTCGAATCGAGCCTGCCGCCGCAGGAAGCGGAACTGCTCAGGAAGAGCACCACCACCATCGTCAACCAGGTCGACGCCATGAAGCGCATGGTCGACGACTTCCGCGACTACGCGCGCACGCCGCCGGCGGTGCTCGAGCCGCTCGACCTGAACGGCCTGATCGACGAGATCCTGCAGCTTTACCTGGCCGAGGACGGCTCGGACATCATCCACGCCGCGCTGGCCCCGAGCCTGCCGCAGGTGATGGGCGACCCGACCCAGCTGCGCCAGGTGATCCACAACCTGGTGCAGAACGCCCAGGACGCCCTGGCCGACCGCGGCCCGGACGCGCCGCCCGCGCGGGTGGACGTGGTCACCGAGGCCATCCACTACGAGGGCGCGGACGGCGCCGCCGGCACCGCGGTGCGCCTGGCGATCACGGACAACGGCCCCGGCTTCTCGCCGCGCATCCTGGCGCGCGCCTTCGAGCCTTACGTGACTTCCAAGGCGCGCGGCACCGGCCTGGGCCTGCCGATGGTCAAGAAGATCATCGACGAACATGGCGGACGCATCGATATCGGCAACCGGGCGGACGGAAGTGGCGCGTCGGTATTCATTTTGCTGTTAAAGTTAGCTCCCGAGGCGAACTTGGCCGAAATATAAAACACGCATAAAATCTCACTAAACAGTGACGCGGCGTGTTCCGGGAGAGCAGCGCGCACGAAACGGGTAAGAGATCAGGAAGGCAGACAGATGGCGAACATACTCGTAGTGGACGATGAAATGGGAATCCGGGAGTTACTCTCGGAAATCCTGGGCGACGAAGGCCATGCCATCACGCTGGCGGAGAACGCGCAGCAGGCACGCGAGGCGCGTGCCGCGGGCGCTCCCGATTTGGTGCTGCTCGATATCTGGATGCCGGACACCGACGGCGTTACCCTGCTCAAGGAATGGCAGCGCGACGGCCTGCTCACCATGCCGGTCATCATGATGTCCGGCCACGCGACCATCGACACCGCCGTCGAGGCGACGCGCATCGGCGCCCTGAATTTCCTCGAAAAACCGATTGCCCTGCAAAAGCTGCTCAAGGCCGTGCAGCAGGGCCTGACCCGCGCCCAGGAAGTGGCGCGCGCGCCGATGGCGCCGCCGCGCCCGGCCGTGGTCCCGAACACCACCATGCCGGCCATGGAGGCCGCCACCGCGGCAGCGCCCGCGCCGATGTACGCGCCGCAGGCCGCGCCGCTGGCGCCCAACGGTTCGCGCCTGGTGCATGCGATCTCGCAGGGCGAGGGCACCGGCTACACCCTGTCCTTCGACCTGCCGCTGCGCGAGGCGCGCGACGCCTTCGAGCGCATGTATTTCGAACACCACCTGGGCCGCGAAGGCGGCAGCATGACGCGCGTGGCCGAGAAGACCGGGCTGGAACGCACCCACCTGTACCGCAAGCTCAAGCAGCTCGGCGTGGAGCCGGGCAAGCTCGCCAAGAAAGGCGGCTGATTGGCCTTGCCGGCTGCGCGCCTGCCGACCATCCTGGTCACGGGCGCGAGCGCGGCGCAGCGCGAGGAGGCCATCGCCGCGCAGCTCGCCGCGACGCCTCTTTCTTCCGATGGAGCGTTCAGCGCCGTCATCCTCGAAGGACTGGCTTCAGGCAGCTCGCCCCTTCATGCATCCTCTTCCGTAAGACTTGTCCGACTCGCAGTCGGGTGTCCTTGCTGCGCCGGGAACCTGGTTTTGCGTGTAACATTGAATCGTCTGTTGCGCCAGGGGCCGGAACGTTTGTTCATCGGTTTGGCCAGCAGCGAACACCTTGATCAGTTGCGATCGTGGCTGCAAGAAGCGCCATACGATCAGCTGTTGGCACTGGAACCCGTAGTACGCGCCTGATGTTCGGCCTTGTCGGCTCCTTCAGGCCAACGCACTTGAAATCGGTCCAGCCAGCCCCACCTCTTAAGCGAAGTGATCAGCCAGGCACCTGCCGCCAAGCGCCTGGCAGCACAATTACTCTGATCAAGAGAAGGAGTCATCATGAACATGATCTATAACAGCGAACAGTACAGCGTCGTCGAATTCGGCGTGGATCGCGACCTCGAAGCCCTGCGCTTCGGCGGGTACGAGATCGTCGACAAGGCCGGCCGGCGCGAAGCGTTCATCGGCGGCAAACTGGCTCAATCTTTCCGCCGCGATGTGAACAATCTCATCGCCAGCGAGCCGACCATGGAAGAAATCGACGACTTCCTGGGTTCCTACGACACCCTGATGAGCCAGCCGGTCGTGCTGCACTGATCCATCAGGAAGAAGCCACTGTCCGTTTCGAGGGGACAGTGGCCGACACCGGCACCTCTGGCGTGGTAAGCTCTCGCGCATGTGCCAACTCCTCGGAATGAACTGCAACGTCCCCACGGACATCGTCTTCTCCTTCACCGGCTTCGCCCACCGCGGCGGACGCACCGACACCCACCACGACGGCTGGGGCATCGCATTCTTCGAAGGTTCCGGCGTACGCCATTTCGTCGACCACCAGGCCGCCATCGATTCGCCGATCGCCGAACTGATCAAGCGCTACCCGATCAAGTCCACCAACGTCATCGCCCACATCCGCAAGGCCACGCAAGGGCAGGTCGCGCTCGAGAACTGCCATCCCTTCGTGCGCGAGCTGTGGGGCCGCTACTGGGTGTTCGCCCACAACGGCGACCTGAAGGACTTCGCGCCAACCTTGCACGGCCCGTTCCGCCCGGTCGGCAACACCGACAGCGAGCTGGCCTTCTGCTGGCTGATGCAGGAGCTGCGCAATACCTTCGGCGACACGCCGCCGGCGGTCGCCGACCTGCGCACGGCGCTCGAACGCCTGGTGCCGCAAATCGCCGCCCACGGCACCTTCAACATGCTGCTCTCGGACGGCACGGCGCTGTTCACGCACTGCTCGACCAAGCTGTGCTACATCGTGCGCCAGTATCCCTTCGCCTCCGCATGCCTCTCCGACGAAGACCTGTCGGTGGACTTCTCGCAGGAGACGACGCCGAACGACCGGGTCGCCATCATCGTCACCGAACCGCTGACCAATAACGAAACCTGGACCGAGTTCCAGCCCGGCGAGCTGAAGGTATTCGTGGATGGCTTGCCACAATAGACACGCCTCATATTCTTTGGCGCTGTCACCGTTGGCTGTTGGGCCAAGTTGAACTCTCGAGCTGCTTCGCTGTCTGATTGCCATCTCGGTCGATAGCGGAGGCGGCAATGCAGGCGGCGGGCTTCAGGAGGTGGCTGGCGCGCGTC
>NZ_JBOBRE010000023.1:0-46512 GCF_050586525.1 Massilia sp. BKSP1R2A-1
TCACGCTGCAGGGCGCCGACGGCCGCTACCTGGCGGGCCGGCCGCCCGGCGCCGTGCCGCTCGCGCGCCGCCCCATCGAGGTCGACGGCCGCATCGTCGGCTACCTCGGCGTCGCGCGCAGCCACCAGCCGAGCGACGCCATGTCGCTGGCCTTCCTGGAACAGCTGCGCAGCAGCCTGTGGCTGATCGTGGCCGTCGCGGTGCTCCTCAGCGCCCTGGCCGGCGCGCTGCTGGCGCGCCACTTCCGCCGGCCGATCGGGCAGCTGGCCAAGGGAGCGGAAGCGCTTGCGGGCGGCCATTACGCGGTGCGCCTGCCGGAGTCGCGCAGCGATGAACTGGGCAGCCTGGCGCGCCACTTCAACGCCCTGGCGCAGCAGCTGGACAGCATGGAAGCCGCGCGCCGCCAGTGGGTGGCCGACACCTCGCACGAGCTGCGCACCCCGCTGGCCGTGCTGCGCGCCCAGCTGGAAGCCCTGCAGGACGGCGTGCGCAGCGCCACGCCGGAAACGGTGGACGCGATGCTGCGCCAGGTGCTGGCGCTGAACAAGCTGATCGACGAACTGTATGCGCTGGCGCGCGCCGACGTCGGGGCGCTCGACTGCAAGCCGACGCCGCAGGACCTGTGGCGGCTCGCCTCCGAGGAGGCCCGCACCTTCGAGGAACGCCTGCGCGGCGCCGGCATCGCGCTGGAACTCGGCGCGGCGCCGCCCGCATTGCCGGTGCTGTGCGATCCGGACCGGCTGCGCCAGGTGCTCGACAACCTGCTCGAGAACAGCCTGCGGTATACCGCCGCGGGCGGACGCGTCGCCCTGCATGCCCATGCGGCAAAGCGCCAGATGTTCCTGGCGATCGACGACAGCGCGCCGGGCGTGCCGGACGAAGCGCTGGCGCGGCTCGGCGAACGCTTCTACCGTGTCGACGCCTCGCGCAGCCGGGCCCATGGCGGCGCCGGCCTGGGCCTGGCGCTGTGCCGCCGCCTCCTCGAGGCGCAGGGCGGCGACCTGAACTTCGGTCACTCGCCGCTGGGCGGACTGCGTGTGATCCTGTCGCTGCCGCTGGCGAAGGAGGCGCAGTGAACCCGCGCGTGATGATCGTCGAGGACGAGCCGGAACTGGCGCTGCTGGTGGCCGACTACGCGCGCGCCGCCGGCTACGCGCCGCAGGTCTTCGGCGACGGGGCCGAGGCCCTGGCGGCGATCCGCGACGAAGCGCCGGCGCTGGTGGTGCTCGACCTGATGCTGCCCGGACTGGACGGCCTGGCGCTGTGCCGCGCGGTGCGCGAATTCAGCGAGGTGCCGGTCGTGATGGTGACGGCCCGCGTCGAAGAGATCGACCGCCTGCTGGGACTGGATGTGGGCGCCGACGACTACCTGTGCAAGCCCTTCAGCCCGCGCGAGCTGATGGCGCGCATCAAGGCCATCCTGCGCCGGGCCGGCGCGACGGCGCCTGCGCGCGCACTCGCCATCGACGAGGCGGCGCGCCGCATCCACGTGCACGGCCGCCAGCTGGATCTGACGCCGAGCGAGTTCGCCATCCTGGCCGCGCTGGCGCGCCGGCCGGGCCAGGTGTTCTCGCGCGCCCAGCTGCTCGACGTCGCCCGCGCCGACAGCCTGGAGGCCACCGACCGCGCCGTGGACAGCCACATCAAGAACCTGCGCCGCAAGATCGAGGCCATCGCACCCGGCCTCGAAGCGATCCGCTCGATCTACGGCCTCGGCTACCGCTGCGACCTCTAGCGTCCATCATTTCTCCACAATTGGCGCGCAGGATGCATCCATGGCCCGCCGCATGGCGCGGGCCGCAGCCAAAAGGAGATGAACATGAAAAGAACGACGAGCGCCATGCTGGCCACCATCGTCCTGAGCGCCCTGCTCGGCGCTGCCGTGCAAGACGCCGAGGCGGGCGTGCGCTACAAATGCACGTCCACCGAGAAGGGCAAATGCCCGCCCCCGCCGGCGCCGCCCGCACCGCCCGCGCCTCCCGCACCGCCCGCGCCTCCCGCCCTGCCGCACGACGGGCTGGCCCACGCCGCACCGCCCGCGCCCCCGGCGCTACCGGCCATGCCGATGATTCCGACCCCGCCTGCGCCGCCGGAACCGCCGCCGCTGCCGGAGGTGCCGGCCGCCGCCCACGCCGCCTGCGCGGGCAAGGCCGACGGCGCCCGGATCACCTACGTGCTGCGCAAGGGCGAGACCATGAGCGGCATCTGCGAGCGCGAGGACGGCAAGCCGGTGTTCCAGCTGCGCGAGTATCGCATCGCCGATTGAGCGCTCGATGCATTGATCAGCGCACGTCGAGAAGCTCGACTTCGAAGACCAGGGTGGCGTTCGGCGGAATCGGACCGACGCCGCTCTCGCCGTAGCCCAGCTCGGCCGGCACGATCAGGGTGCGCTTGCCGCCCACCTTCATGCCCAGCACGCCCTGGTCCCAGCCGGGGATGACCTGGCCGCCGCCGACCTCGAAGCTGAAGGGCTCGCGGCCGCTCGAGGAATCGAACTGGGCGCCGCGCTGCAGGTTGGCCGCCGGATCGTAGAGCCAGCCGGTGTAGTTGACGACGGCGGTCGAGCCGGCCACTGCTTCCTTGCCGGTGCCGGTCACCGAGTCGATTTTCTGGAAAGGCACGGCCGCGGTGGTGGCCGCCGCTTGCGGCGCTTCGCTGCGCTTGCAGGCCGACAGGGTGGAGGCCAGCGCAAGGCCGAGGACGCAGCAGGAGAGCAGTTTTTTCAAGGTCTTCTTTCGGAATGGTTGTCTGGTTGAAAAATCCGTTGCAGCATACCGTGCAGCGGATGGCGTGACAACCTGGCCTCTCTAGATCACCTTCGCGACCCAGGCGATCAGCATCGCCGACGGCACCAGCAGGGCCTGGGCCAGCAGGGTCCCGGCCAGCCGGCTGGCCACCAGCCACACGATCGCCCTCCTGAACTGCACCTCGCCGACCTTGCCCTCGATGACGTCGTCGGTCATGCCCGACATGTGCGGATCGATGAAGATCGCCATCATGACAGTGGCGCCGCCGTTGATGATGGACGACAGCGTGCTCGACGTGACCCGCACCGAAGGGTCGAGCACACCGGCATACAGCGAGGCGAAGACGCCGACCGTCCACAGGGCGGTGGCGCCGACGTTCAGCAGCGTGATGCGCGCCGAGACACCATGCCCCGAACGGATGTCGGTGACGTTCTTCGCTGCCGGCACGCTGGCGACATCCTTCACATAGGACAGCCCGCCCTTGAAGAAGCCGTGCAGGATCAGCTTGGGCACCGAGCGATGGACCTGGAAGTGCAGGACTGCGCGGCAGAAAACGCGCTGGAAAGTCGGGATCAGGAAGGCGCCGGCGATGGTCGCCAGGCTCGCCGCCACCAGTAGCCAGCGGAAGTCGCCCAGCAGCGCGCCCTGCGCCGGGCCGTCGAGACTGGTTTCGACGCGCTTCGCCAGGAAAGGACCCAGGAAGGAATTCGAGGTGCGCGAGACCAGCACCAGGATGCTGAAGAGGGCGAAGGAGACGGCGATGCGCCGGGTCCGCACACCGGCGATGCGGACGGAATAGGCCAGGGTGCCGATCAGGTGGATGACGAAGGTGAGGAAGCAGATCAGCAGTAATTGAGGGTCCACGATCGTCGGCTTTGGCTCAAGGAAAGATTGCAATCGTAACATCGTCCCTCCACCTGCGGCTGCGCTCACTCGACGCCGGGGTCTAGATCATTTATTCTAGACCCATGAACACCCTCGCCGTCCCCGTCAAGCCCACCCCGTCCGAACTGGAAATGCTGCGCCTGCTGTGGCAGCTCGGCCCCGCCACGGCCCGCCAGGTGCACGAAGCCGCGGTCCAGGCGCGTCCCGACATGGCCTACGCGAACGTGCTGCGCCTGCTGCAGATGATGCACGCCAAGGGCCTGCTCACCCGCGACGAAAGCGCGCGCGCCCACGTCTACGCGCCGGCCCAGCCGCAGGACAGCCACCAGTCCGGCCTCATCAAGGACCTGATCCACAAGGCCTTTTCCGGTTCCGGCAAGGAACTCGTCCTGGCCGCCCTGCGCGGCCACGTCAGCAAGAAGGACCGCGAGGAAATCCAGCGCATCCTGAACGGCGAAGACTGAACGCGCATGCCCTCCCCCCGCCCCATCCCGCCGGTCCAGCCCGCGCTGGAGGATTGCTGCCGCAGCGGCTGCACGCCCTGCGTGTTCGATCTCTACGAGGAAGCGCTGGAGCGCTACGAGCGCGAACTGGCCGCCTGGGAGGCCGCAAGGTCGCCAGCTGTCCCGCCTGCCTCGACGTCCCGCTGATTCCGCATCCCTAGACGGCATCGCCGACGCATGCGCCGCAATGCGCTGCACGGAGCGGTATGTGCATGCTCAGCGTGCTTCCCTGACCAGGACCGTCGCTTGCCGCCGCCACCGTGCCGCCATGCAGCTCCACGATCCGTTTCACGAGATGCAGCCCGATTCCCAGACCGGCGCAGGCCGGCACCACCGACTGGTCGAGCTTGACGTAGAGATGGAAGATGGTGTCGAGCACTTCCTGCGCCATGCCAATGCCGTCGTCGCGCACGGTCAGCACGCCGTTCCCTTCGCCGTCGCGCCGCAGGGCGAGAGCGATGTGCCCGCCTGGAGGCGTGAACTTGCATGCGTTCGTGACCAGGTTGACGACCGCCTGGGTCAGGCGGCCCTTGTCTCCCTCTACCTGCAGCTCATCCTCCGGCATCTGGACCATCAGGGCGTGCCCGCTGCACTTGACGAGCGGAGCGCATACTTCGATCGCCTCGTTCACCATGCCGTTCAGCGACATCGCGCTGCGCTCGAGGAGCAGTTCGCCGCTCTGGATGCGTCGGAGATCGAATATATCGCCGATCAGGCGCGAGATATGGTCCAGCTGACGCGACATGAGCGCGCCGATGCGTTGCGACGCGCCGCTCGCCAGCGCAGGGCCGAGCATCTGTAATCCGGCCGACAAGGGATTCAGGTAATTGCGCAGCTCATGTCCGAGTGCAAACAGGAATGTCGACTGGTGTTCGCAGCTGTTGCGCAGTACCGCCACCGTGTCCTGTAATGCTTCCCTGGTCGCCACCCGATCGCTGACATCGAGCATGGTGCCGGTCAGGATGCGCTGCCCGCTGGCGTCGTCGATCGCACGGCCGACACATTCGATCCAGCGCACCTGCCCGTCACCGGCAGGCGCGATGCGTCCCTCGAACACGAAACGGTCGGCGCGCCCCGCCAGGAAGCCGGCAGCCGCGTCGAAGAAAGACTGGCGATCGCCAGGGTGCAGCAGTCCGGCAAAGAAAGCCGTCCCGCTCGCGCAGGCGGGCGTATCGTCGTCCAGGCCGAGTATCCTCCGGACTTCGCGGTTTTCCCAGGTGACTGCGTCGGTTTGGCTGTTCCACTGCCAGATGCCGAGCCGCGCCGCGTCGAGCGCAAGCTCGAGCCGCTGCGTCTGTGCCTGCAAGGCATGCAGCAGGCGACGCGCCTGGGTGACGTCCTGCGCAGTGCCATGCAGGCCCACGATCATCCCGGTGCTGTCGCGCTCGACTTCGCCGCGCGAGGCCAGCCAGCCGGTACCGCCCTCGGGCCGGTAGTACTCCAGTTCGATCTCGTACGGGATTCCCCGGGTCAGCGCACAGTCCACGCTTTCCCGCAGCAGGCGCCAGCTGTCCGGCGTGTAAAGCTGGGCATGTTCGGCGTAGCTCGGCGACAGGCAGGCGGGATCGCGCCCGAACAGCCGGTACAGGCCGCTGGACCAGGTCGTGATGTCGGATTCGATTTCCCAGTGCCAGCTACCCATGCGCCCCAGCTCCTGGGCCGCCTCCAGCGCCGCTTCCTTCTTGTGCAGCGCCACCACCATCCTGCCCTTGGTGGCAACCTCTTCCTCCAGCCTGGCTTCCAGTTCCTTGAGCGGTCCGACGTCGGACACCTCGGCGATGAATCCGACCACAATGCCGTCGACAAGGTCTGGATGGTAGCGCGCCAGGCTACGACGGTGCACGCCGTCGGGACCGGGTATGGTCCGCTCGAAGACCTGCGCTTCCCCGTCCAGCACGGCGCGGATGTGCGGTTCGTTCAACGCGAAGATTTCTTTCCCGAGCAGGTCGGGCAAGCGGGTTCCGATCAGTTGCGCGCCGGGTGTGCCGAACCATTTTTCGTAAACCCGGTTCGCATAGCGGCAAGTCAGGGTGCGGTCCCAATAGGCCATCATGGACGAGGAATGGTCCAGCACACGCAAGGCAAATGACGCTTCAATGCTGGTGCACCGCATACATCCTCCTGGCAGGTCGGGGCAAATCGGCATGTCTGCCTTCAGGCCTGGCACAGCGCCCTGGGACATGGCATTTGAGGGACACGCGACGCAGAATACATGACAGATTCGGCGCCGTAAATACAAGCGCCGGGAGCAAACCGGGATAATCGGAGGATGGAAACGATGCCACCGACATCGTGTCACCTCGCTGGCGAAAAACCGGGACTGATCAATATGATTACAATAGGCTCAACGACCGTGTTATGGAGACAAATATGTTTGACATGGATGTTCCATGGTGGGAACTCGTCGTGCGTGGCCTGGCTGTTTACCTCTTGCTGCTGGTCATGGTCCGTATTTCGGGACGCCGCACGGTCGGACAGTTCACCCCCTTCGACCTGCTGGTCGTCGTCCTCCTGTCGGAGGCGGTCTCGAATTCGCTCACCGGCGGCGACCAGTCACTGATCGGGGGCCTGATCGTGGCCGCGACGCTGGTGGCCATCAATTCTGTCGTCGCACTGCTGAGTTCGCGCAGCCAGCGTTTCGAAAAGCTGGTCGACGGCAGCGCCGTGCTGATCGGTCGTGACGGCGTGTTCTTCGACAGGATCGTCCGCCAATGCCGCCTGTCCGAGTCCAACCTCGAGGAAGCGCTACGCGAGCATGACTGCCCGCGCCCGCAGATGAAGTGCGCCTTCCTCGAAGCGGACGGCGAGATCACCATCCTGCGCAATCCGCAATAGCCAGCCCACCGATCGGGACGCACCTCCACGGCAAGGGTTACCCGGGCGGCGAGGTCCGCGGCTTCTTGCGGCCGCGCCGATTCCGGCGGGGGTTCTTGATCTGGTAGGGTGTTCGGCGAAGCCGAACACCCTACGACACTTCGCCGCGTTCGCGCAGCCGGCTGGCCCACGCTGGAACCGCCGCGCTCCAGAAAGCATCCAGCGACTCCGCCGGCGCCAGTTGCAGGCCGAGGAAGCGCGCCGCATCCTGCAGGGCCGCGACGGCCGCCTTCGCGTCGCCCGGCGCCACCGCCAGCGCGCCGGTCTGCTTCGAGAGCTTTTCGCCGTGCTCGTTGCGCACCACCGGCACGTGCAGGTAGCGCGGCGTCGGCACGTCCAGCACGCGCTGCAGGAAGATCTGGCGCGGGGTCGAGTCGAGCAGGTCGGCGCCGCGCACCACGTCGGTGACGCCCTGCTCGGCATCGTCGACGACGACGGCCAGCTGGTAGGCCCAGAACCCGTCGGCGCGCTTGAGGACGAAGTCGCCCGACTCGCTCGACAGGCGCTGGGTCACCTCGCCCGCGAAGCGGTCCTGGAAGCTGATGACGTCGAAACCCGGCTCGGGCACGCGCAGGCGCAGGCTGCGCATGCTGCGCCCTTCGGCCAGGCCATGGCGGCAGGTGCCGGGATAGATGGCGGCGCCGTCCGGCGCGAAGCCGAGGCGCGAATCGGCGATCTCTCGGCGGTTGCAGCCGCAGGGGTAGGTGTGCAGGGCGATGCGTTCGGCCGCCGCCTCATACAGGGGCTTGCGCCGGCTCTGCCACACGATCTCGCCGTCCGCCTGCATGCCGAGCTGCCCGAGCAGCTGCAGGATGCCTTCGGCCGCGCCCGCGACAGCCCGGCCTTCGTCGATGTCCTCGATGCGCACCAGCCAGGTCCCGTGGTGGGCGCGCGCGTCGAGGTAGCTGGCCAGCGCCGCCACCAGCGAGCCCGCATGCAGCGGACCGGTGGGCGACGGCGCGAACCGGCCGATATAGGGTGCGTTCACGGTGCTTGCGTCGATGTTGCGAAGAAGGCGGCCACCTTAGCACAGGCGGGCGCCGCAGGTTTACTTCTTCGCGGCCTTCTCGTGGTCGCGGATGGTCTTGGTGACCTGGTCGACCACCTCGTTCGGCACCGCGACCGACAGCTGGTAATGCACGATCTCGAAGCCCTTGGCGGTCTTGCGGATCACGCCGCTGGCCATGCAGTGGCCCATGTTCGGCGTGTCGAGCAGCTCGTCGAACCAGATCAGCGACTTGTCGGCGGAGGCGTAGACGTTGCGGCGGGTGGCCTTGAAGCTCCAGGCCTTCTTCGCATCGAAGTATTTCCTGGACCAGGCCTTGAAGGCGTCGCGGCCCCACAGCTCCGTGCGGTCGGTGCCGATGTAGATGCCGTCCTTGGCGATCTTGTCGAAGTAGGCCATACGGGCGTTCGCCGCGTCGTCATGCCACTCGTCGACGAAGGCGTTGACCTGCCTGGTGAGGGTGGCGTCGGTTCCGGCCTGTGCCAGGCCCAGCATGCCGAAGAAGAGAACGGCGGCGGCGAGGAGTCGTTTCATGGTCGCTTTCAATAAAGGTCGGGTGACTACAATAAAGCAAGCCTTGCCAGTCCTGCAACCAGGCGTTTTCGCAAGCTCAACGCAGCGCAGCCCCAGGTTTCCAACGACAACACGCCCAGCAGTGCTTCCGTCGACGATCTTCCTTTCGTCACGCGCTTGTTATGAATGGCTTGTAGCCTTGACGACAAGGAAAAGACCGGGAGTCCACCATGCGTACGAACTGCGACACTGCACGAAACCCGCGGTACGATGCACCGGGGCGCCGCAGGCCTGCGCGCACACGCCTGAGGTCCAGCAATCTCGTCCTTAACACGAACTTAACGCCGCGTCCGCTAGGATCCGAAGTGCGGCAATCCGCCCGCGCCAACCCGAGCCCAGCATTGCCTACCCTCGAGCACGTCCAAGCCGGTGGAATATCGGTCCAGCACTACCTGCTGCTGGAGGGTGTCGCACGCCGCCTCGCGCGCAAGTATCCGCCCGACTGGCTGGAGCGCCACTGGGGCGCCCTCTACGCCGCCACGCTGGCGGCCACTTTCCTGCTCGCCGTCCTGCTGGCACTGAGCTGGTCGCCGTGGTGGAGCGTGCTGGTGCCCCTGTTCGGGCCGACCATGGTGCTGGTGGTGCTGCCGCGCCTGCTGTTCGGCCGCACGCCCGGCCATCCGCGCTGGGCCCACCGGCTGGCGTCGCTCGACAGCCACGATGCCGCGCTGGTGCGCTCCCTGCTCGGGATTGAAGGTGGCGCGCCCCTCAGCGGCGAGCGCTTCTTCGCCATCTGGCGCCGCGCCCGCTGCCTGGCCGAATTCCACCGCGCCTAGCCGGCGCCCGGCTGCACTACAATAGCTTCATGCGCATCCTTATCGTCGAAGACCATCCCGATATCCTGGCCAACCTCTACGGCTTCCTGGAACCGAAGGGCCACCAGCTCGATTCCGCCCGCAACGGCTACGGCGGACTGGCGCTGGCGTCCGAGCACGACTACGACGTCATCGTCCTGGACATCGGACTGCCGGGGCTGAACGGCCTGGAGCTGTGCCAGAAGCTGCGCGAGGAACTCGGCAAGTCGACCCCGGTGCTGATGCTGACCGCGCGCGACAGCCTGACCGACAAGGTCGCGGGCTTCGACAGCGGCGCCGACGACTACCTCGTCAAGCCCTTCTCGCTGGTCGAACTCGAAGTGCGCCTGAAGGCCCTGGTGCGCCGCTCTTGCGCCGCCCACGCGGTGCACGCGACCATGCGCTTCGGCGAATTGCGCTACGACCCGGAGACCCAGGAAGCGTCGCGCGCCGGCGTGCCCGTGACGCTCACCCGCACCGGCTACACCCTGCTGCGCGCCCTCCTGGCCGCGGCGCCGCGCATCGTCTCGCGCGAAACGCTCGAGCAGGCCGTGTGGGGCGACGACCGTCCCGACAGCGATGCCCTGCGCACCCACATCCACGCGCTGCGCCAGGCCATCGACAAGCCCTTCGCCACGCCGATGCTGCAGACCGTCGCCGGGGTCGGCTACAAGCTCGTCAACCC
The DNA here is from genome assembly GCF_050586525.1 of Massilia sp. BKSP1R2A-1. NCBI lineage: Bacteria > Pseudomonadati > Pseudomonadota > Betaproteobacteria > Burkholderiales > Oxalobacteraceae > Massilia > Massilia sp. BKSP1R2A-1. The sequence continues at coordinate 10,068 of NZ_JBOBRE010000023.1, forward strand.
CGACAGCAAGCCCGATGCGGCCGGCTGACTCGCTGCGCCGGCGCATCGTCGTCGCCTTCCTCCTGTTCGGGATCGGCGCCTCGGTCTTTTTCGCGATCGTCGCCGCGCTGGCGATCGAAGGCATCGAGGTGCAGCTGGTCGACAAGCGCCTCGAGGCCGCCGTGGCCTGGGCCGCGCCGCGCCAGGCCGCCGGCCTCGACGTCGACATGCCGGCCGGCCTGCGCTTCCACCGCAGCGACACCATCCCCGCCCCGCTGCGCGGGCTGGAAGACGGCGTGCACAAGGTCGACGTCGGCACGGTGCGCCTGCACGTGCTGGCCGGCCACGACGCGCGCGGCAACTGGGTGCTGGTCGACCACGAGAGCGACTACGACAAGATCGAGGTCGTGGTGTACTCGATGTTCGCCGCGGTCTTCCTCGGCTTCGTGCTGCTGGCCGCCCTGCTCGGCGGCTTCCTCGGCAGGCGCGTGGTGGCGCCGATCCACGAACTGGCGCAGTCGGTCGGCATGGACACCGCGCCGCCCGCCCTCACCGGCCGCGCCGACGAACTGGGCGTGCTGGCGCGCGCGCTGGAGGCCCACACCAGCGCCATGCGCGCGGTGCTCGACCGCGAGCGCTATTTCACGGGCGACGTCAGCCACGAGCTGCGCAGCCCCCTCACCGTGATCATGGGCGCGGCCGAGATCCTGATGCAGGAAGCCGCGCCCGGCGTGCGCGCCCCGGCCGAGCGCATCTACCGCGCCGCGCACGAAGCGGCCGAATGCGTCACCGTCCTGCTGCTTCTGGCGCGCGCGCCCGAACTCGGTTCCCAGCCGACGGTGGCGATCAACCAGGTGGCCGAGGATGAGGTCGAGAAATACCGCCCGCTGGTCGCCGGCAAGCCAGTCAGCCTGCGTTTCGCCGACGGGCCGGCGCTGGGCATCCGCGCGCCGCGCGAACTGTGCGCGGCGGCCATCGGCAACCTGGTGCGCAACGCCTGCCAGTACACCGACCAGGGCGAGGTGCGGGTTTCGGTGCTGCAGGGGCAAGTCGTGGTCGAGGACACCGGCCCCGGCCTGCCGCCCGCCGTGGTCGCGACCCTGGGCAGCGGCGGCAGCCCGTCGAGCGGCTCGGGCGGCACCGGGCTGGGCCTGGCGCTGGCGCGGCGGATCTGCGATTTCCTGGGGGCCGGATTCGACTATGCGCCGCGCGAAGGTGGCGGCAGCCGCTTCACCATCAGCTTTACACGGCCTTAACATCCCGCTGACGAGCTACTTACAAGCACTTCGCTATCGTTCCACTCACGCTGCCACTCATGGCCGCGCGCATTCGAAGTGGAACACATGCACACCGCACTCCCCCGCTCTACCGGCGCCATCAGCGCCAACACCCTCGTCTTGGCCGTCGCCCTGCTGCTGGCCAGCGCGGCCAACCTGAACTTCTGGTCCACCCTCGTGCACGCGGTCGGCGGCATCACGCCCGGCCACCTGCCGCTGCTGCTGGGCTGCTTCGCGATCGTCGCCCTGCTCTTTTACGGCCTGCTGACGCTGGCGAGCTTCCGCTTCGTGGCCAAGCCGGTGCTGATCCTCATGATCCTGGTCGCCTCCAGCGTGGCCTGGTTCGTCAACGAATACGGGATCGTGATCGACAAGGCCGTCATCCAGAGCATGTTCGAGACCGACAGCCGCGAGGCGGCCGAGCTGCTGAACTGGCGCCTGGTACTGTTCGTGCTGCTCACGGGCGGCCTGCCCTCGCTGCTGGTGGCGCGCGCCCGGGTCGCGTATCAAGGCGGCGTGCGCGGCCTGCTGCGGCGCGTCGGCATCAGCGCCGGCTCCCTCGCGTTGGCGGCCCTGATCCTGGTGATGCTGTTCAAGAGCCTGGCGCCGGTGGTGCGCGAGCACCGCGAGCTGCGCTTCCTGCTCACGCCGACCAATGCCTTCCAGGCCCTGAACGGCTACCTGCGCAACCGCTGGAGTGCGCCGGTGGAGATCGCGCCGATCGGACGCGATGCGGTCAAGGGCAGGCATTGGGCGGGTACGCAGCGCCGCACGGTCAGCGTGATCGTGGTCGGCGAGACCGCGCGCGCCGACAACTTCTCGCTCAACGGCTATGCGCGCGAGACCAATCCGCGCCTGGCGCGCGAAGAGGGCCTGATCAACTTCACCCACGTGCAGTCCTGCGGCACCGCCACGGCGGTGTCGGTGCCCTGCCTGTTCTCGGGCCTGGGGCGCGAACACTACGACGACGCCAGGGCGCGCCGCCAGGAAGGCCTGCTGGACGTGCTTGCGCATGCGGGCTTCCGGGTGATCTGGCGCGACAACAACTCCGGCTGCAAGGGCGCCTGCGACCGCGTCGAGACCGTCGACCTGGCCAGCCCCGCGAGCGGCAACCGCCACTGCGCGATGGATGAGTGCTACGACGAGGGCCTGCTGGAGGGCTTGCCGGAACTGATCCGGCGCGCCGACCGCGACCTGGTCATCGTCCTGCACCAGAAAGGCAGCCATGGCCCGGCCTATGCGAAACGCTATCCGGCCGGCTTCGGCCGCTTCGGCCCGGTGTGCGCGAGCGGCGAGTTCGAACAGTGCAGCCGCGATTCCATCGTAGCCGCCTACGACAACACCATCCTGTATACCGACCACGTGCTGGCCCAGGCCATCGACATGCTGCGCACGGCCGCGCGCGAGGACGGGGTCGACACCTCGATGCTCTACTTCTCCGACCATGGCGAGTCGCTCGGCGAAGGCAATATGTACCTGCACGGCGCGCCCTGGATGTTCGCGCCGCAGCAGCAGACCCATGTGCCGATGATGCTGTGGATGTCGGAGGGCTTCCGGGAGCGCTTCGGCTTCGACCACGCCTGCCTCGAGGCGCGCCGCGACCAGGCGCTCTCGCACGACAACGTCTTCCATTCCGTGCTCGGCATGCTGGACGTCGACACCGCCGTGCGCAATCCGAAGCTCGACATCTTCCACGCCTGCGTGCGCAATGGGTGAGGGGCGCGCGCGGCAGTCCTCCGCTTCAATGCTGGACACCCGCACGGCCGCCTGGATGGCCGCCTGGCTCGGCCTGGCCGCAATCATCATCTTTGCGCTGGGACGCTGGCTTGATGCCGACCTGCGGCTGGCCGATATGTTCTACGACCGCGCGCTGGGCGGCTTTCCCTGGCGCGACTCCTGGCTCACGGTGACCTTCAGCCACCGGATCGTGAAAGGCGTCCTGACCCTGCTGGCGCTGGTGCTGATCGGTGCGGCGCTGTTCGATGCGGCCTGGCCGCAGCAGTTACTCGATGCTCCGCTGGCGCGGCTGCGCCTGCGGGTGCTGGCCTGGTCGGCCCTGCTGGTCCCCTCGTCGATCAGCCTGATCAAGCAGGGCAGCGACGCCCATTGTCCCTGGGACCTGGCGCGCTACGGCGGCAGCGCGCCCTATGTGCGCCTGTTCGAGGCCCTGCCGGATGGCGTCCTGCCGGGACACTGCTTCCCGGGCGGGCATGCGTCGAGCGCCCTGTGGCTGGTGGCGCTGGCCGTCCTGTGGCTGCCCGGAAGGCCTGGCACGGCCTGGCGCGCGGGCGGCGCCGGGCTGGGAGCTGGCCTCTTGCTGGGCTGGATGCAGCAGATGCGCGGCGCCCACTTCCTCAGCCATACCTTGTGGTCGGCCTGGATCGCCTGCGCCCTCGTGCTGTCGATCGTGGTGCTGCTGCAGGCGCGCGCGGCGCGCCTGGCGCCTAGCGGTGAAACACCCCATCCCGCTCCGGCTGGTACTCGATCCCGCGCACCGTAAGCTCGAACATGGCGCCGTCGGGGCGTTGCCAGCTGATGGTGTCGCCGGTCTTGAGGCCGAGCAGCGCGGTGCCGACCGGGGTCAGGATCGACAGTTGGTCGGCGTCGCCGTGCATGTCCTTCGGATAGGTCAGGGTCATGGCAACTTCCTCGTCCGCGCCGTCGAAGGAAAAACGCACGCGCGAATTCATGGTGACGACGTCGGGCGGCATTTCCCACGGCTCGGCCAGCGCGGCGCGTCCGAGTTCGTCGAGCAGCGCGTCGCGCGCGCTGGCCTGGGTCGCCGGCAGGGAATCCAGCATGCGGTCGAGGCGGTCCATATCCAGCCACGACACGAGGATCGATGGTTTCATTCTCACTCCTTTGGTTTGCCCGATCCAATCGGGCGAAGACATGGTGGCCGTCACGAAGGACGGCGGCTTGGGGCGATGGAGAAGGCTCGGGAGGACGACAGGCGGTGTGTGGCTGTCCTACCGAGCCTTGAGGAGCCAGGCGAGGTTGCGGGAAGACAGCTGCACCGCGCGCGCGCAGGCGGCGCAGTCACGCTCGACGGACGCGGCGAAGCCCCTGCCTGAATGGCAGGTCAGGCGATGCAGCGATGCGAGACGTGATGGTGGATTCATGGTGGTGTTGTGGCCGGCATCGATGCCGGATCAGGACCAGTATAGCCTGCTCTACGCAGACGTCAACCTCGACCGCAGGCACACCGCGAAGGGCACCAGGAAGGGGTACAGTCCCCAGACCGCGCGCCCGTCCACACGCACGCACAGCGCGGCGTACAGCGGCGGGAGGGCCATCAGGAACAGCAGGCTCGCCAGCGGCCGCATTGCGCGCGGCGCGCTGCGCCAGCCCCAGATCGCGAGCGGCACGACCAGGAAGGCGCTGCCGGCGATCGACAGCAGCGAACGGACGTCGCGCAGCGCATGCTGGACGGTCCACCAGTTCGGCTCCCAGGTGTAGCCCGGCAGGCCCGTGATCAGGATCCAGCGCAGGGCCACGATCCAGGCGCCGGCCGCGGCCAGGCAAGCCAGGCCGGGCAGGATGGCGATGCGGCGCATGGCCACCAGCCACACCAGCAGCAGGATGTTCTCCTCGCGCACGGCGGTGCCGACCAGGCCGGCCGCGGCGGCCAGCCAGGGTTGGCCGGACAGCACCGCGAACACGAAGGCGGCGCGCGCGCAGACCGAACCCGGGTCCACCAGCAGGTAGGGCGCGTACCAGAGGGTCGGCAGCGAGACGATCATCAACAGGCCCGCCGCGATCGCGCGCCGCTGACCGAGGCCTGCGCGCAGCACGGCGGCGGACATCAGGCAGGCGCCGGCGGTGACCAGTATCCAGTTGAGCGCGGCGAAGCCGTTGCGCAGGTCGCCGGGGATGAGTGCTGCGATGGCCGGCACTAGCACGCGGTAAGGGAAAGGCGCGACCAGCCGGCTTGCGTCGGTCTCGCCGCGCAGGTAGCGGGCGGTGTCGTAGTAAGCCTGCGAATCCGCGACCGTACCGCCCCAGCGCCAGGCCATCAATGCCAGGGCCAGCAGGGCGAAGGCGGCGATGAGCAGCGGCCAGCGGATAGGCTGGCCGGCTTGTGGGACAGAACGTAGAGGAAATGCGGGCATTGCAGGCGGCGGGGTGGAAAACGGCGTGATCATAACATCACGCCCCGCCCGCACATGTCACGATATTGTAGGGTGGACGGCTCCGCCGTCCGCGCGTTCAAACCGTGCGTCAAGATCACGCGCCGTATCCATTCACACGGGAGTTGAACGCGCGGACGGGGAACCCGTCCACCCTACGAACGACAACAGCCGTACCCCCGCCAATTACACAGCCAGGGGCATCTTCGTGATCAGCTTGTCGAGCGTGACCGGATACTCCCGCACCCTCACCCCGGTCGCGTTGTACACGGCATTCGCCACCGCCGCCGCCACGCCGCAGATCCCCAGCTCCGCAATCCCCTTCGCCTTCATCGGCGAGGACATCGGGTCCGTCTCGTCCAGGAAGATCACCTCCTGGTGCGGGATGTCGGCGTGCACCGGCACCTCGTAGGTGGCGAGGTCGTGATTCACGAAGTAGCCGAGGCGCTTGTCCACGGCCAGTTCCTCCATCAGCGCGGCGCCCACGCCCATCGTCATCGCCCCGATCACCTGGCTGCGCGCGGTCTTCGGATTGAGGATGCGCCCTGCCGCGCACACGGCCAGCATGCGGCGGATGCGGATCTCGCAGGTCGCCGCGTCCACGCCCACCTCGACGAAGTGCGCCCCAAAAGTAGACTGGTGGAAGCGCTTGTCGATGTCGCCGTATTCGATCATGTCTTCGCCGACCAGCTCGCGCTCGCCCACGGCCTGGGCCAGGGGCAGGCTGCGCTCGCCCACGCGGATCAGGCCATCGGCGAAGATCGCGCGTTCCGGCTCGAATCCGGCCTGGCGGGCGATCGCCTCGCGCAGCTTGACGCAGGCGGCATAGACGCCGGCGGCCGAGTTGTTGCCGCCCCACTGGCCGCCCGAGCCGCAGGACGCCGGGAAGCTGGAGTCGCCCAGGCGCACCTTCACGCGCTCGAGCGGCACCCCCATCATCTCGCTCGCGGTCTGCGCCAGAATGGTGTAGCTGCCGGTGCCGATGTCGGTCATGTCGGTTTCCACCGTCAGGATGCCGCGCCGGTCCAGGCGCACGCGCGCGGCCGACTTCATGAGCAGGTTGTCGCGGAAAGCCGCGGCCACGCCCATGCCGACCAGCCAGCGGCCGTCCCGCATCTGGCCCGGTTTGGCGGAGCGCTTGCTCCAGCCGAAGCGTTCGGCGCCCTGCTGCAGGCACTGGACGAACTGGCGCTTCGAATATGGCGGGGTCGGGTTGTGCGGGGCGTTCTCATCCGGCTTTTTCGACTGCGGGTCGTTCGCGCCTTCCTTTTTCGGATTGTCCGGCACCACCTGGGTGTCGTTCAGGATGCGGAACTGCACCGGGTCCATGCCCAGCTTTTCCGCCATCTCGTCCATCGCGATCTCGAGCGCAGCCATGCCCGGCGCCTCGCCCGGCGCGCGCATGGCGTTCGCTTCCGGCAGGTCCATGAAGGCCACCTTGTTGACCGTCATGCGGTGCTCGCCCGCGTACAGCGCGCGGGTCTGGGTCGCCGCGTTTTCCGGCGAGCCGTCCGGCAGGTTGCCGGACCAGCTCTCGTGGGCGATCGCGGTGATCTTTCCTTCGCGCGTGGCGCCGATGCGGATGCGCTGGATGGTGGCCGAGCGGTGCGTGGTGTTGTTCGGGATGAGGGCGCGCGGCAAGGCCACCTTCACCGGACGGCGCGCCGCTTTCGCGCCGAGTGCGGCCATCACCGCGTCGGCGCGGACAAACAGCTTGGAGCCGAAGCCGCCGCCGATATAAGGCGACATCAGGTGCACCTTGTCCTTCTTCAGGCCGAGCGTCTTGGCGACGTCGCCCTTGCCCCAGGCGATCATCTGGTTCGAGGTCCAGACCGTCAACTGGTCGCCGTCCCAGGCAGCGATGCTGGCGTGCGGCTCCATCATCGAATGGGACTCGTGGGCGGTGTGGTATTCGGCGTCCAGGCGCACCGGGCTCGAAGCGAAGGCGCCGGTGAAGTTGCCGACCGCGGTCTCGGCGTTCTCGCCTTTCGGCGCGATGGCTTTCGCCTTTACCGCGTGCAGGTCGTAGTCGCCCTTGTCGCGCTCGTATTTCACACGCACCAGGCCTGCCGCGTCGCGCGCCTGCTCGAAGGTCTCCGCGACCACCACGGCGACCGCCTGGTGGTAGTGCTGCACGCGCGGACCGGCCAGCAGGTTGGCGGTGTTGAAGTTGCCCTTGGTGAGCTTGCCCGCGTTCTGGGCGGTGACGATGGCGATGACGCCCGGCGCGGCTTTTGCTGCGCTCAGGTCGATCGACACGATGCGTCCCTTCGGGATCGCCGAGCCCACGATGTAGCCGTGCGCCTGGTTCGGCACCACGTCGTGGCGGTCCATCGCATAGGGTGCGGTGCCGGTGGTCTTCAAGGGTCCGTCGACGCGGTCGATCGGCTGGCCGACGACCTTCAGCTGGTCGATCGGGTTGGTGGTGGCGGGTTCGTTGAATTTCATGGTTTATCCCTTGGCTTCAGCGATGATGGAGGCCAGCGTGCGTTCCACGAGCGGCACCTTGAATGCGTTGTCCTGCGTCGTGCGGGCGCCCTGCAGGATGCCCGCTGCCGCGGCCTGCGCACCGCGCGGCATCGCGCTCTCCGCCGCCTCGACGCGCCACGGTTTATGGGCCACGCCGCCCAGCGCCACGCGGCCGGCCCCGTCGCGCTGCACGACGGCGGCCACCGACACGATGGCGAAGGCATAGGAAGCGCGATCGCGCACCTTGCGGTACACGTGCACGCCGCCGATGGGCGGCGGCAGGGTCACGGCCGTGATCAGTTCACCGGGCTGCAGATTGTGGTCGATGTGCGGCGTGTTGCCCGGCAGGCGGTGGAAGTCGGCGATCGGGATCACGCGCGTCGCGCCCGTGGGCGACACCGTCTCCACCTGCGCATCGAGCACGCGCATCGCCACCGCCATATCGCTCGGGTGGGTGGCGATGCAGGCATCGCTCTGGCCGACGATGGCGTGCAAGCGGGTGAAGCCGCCGATGGCGCTGCAGCCGCTGCCGGGTTTACGCTTGTTGCAGGGCTGGTTGGTGTCGTAGAAGTAGGGGCAGCGGGTGCGCTGCAGCAGGTTGCCGGCGGTGGTCGCCTGGTTGCGCAGCTGGCCCGAGGCGCCCGCCAACAGGGCGCGCGAGAGCACGCCGTAGTCGCGCCGCACGCGCAGGTCGGCGGCCAGGTCGCTGTTCCTCACCAGGGCGCCGATGCGCAGGCCGCCGTTCTGGGTTGGCTCGATGCGGTCGAGGGCCAGGTCGTTGACGTCGATGAGGTGGGACGGCGTCTCGATCTGCAGCTTCATCAGGTCGAGCAGGTTGGTGCCGCCCGCCACAAAGCGGGAATTCGGGATGCGCGCGGCCGTGGCGGCGGCCTCCTGGGGCGACTTGGCGCGCTCGTAGGTAAAGGCCTTCATGGCTTCACCCCCGCCACTTCCGCGATGGCTTCCTGGATGTTCGAGTAGGCGCCGCATCGACAGATATTGCCGCTCATGCGCTCGCGGAATTCCATCGGGCTGGCCACGACGTTCGCGCCGAGGTCGGCCGTCACATGGCTGGGCGCGCCGGCGCGGATCTCTTCCAGCATGCCCACGGCCGAACAGATCTGGCCCGGCGTGCAGAAGCCGCACTGGAAGCCGTCGTGCTTGATGAAGGCGCGCTGCAGCGGATGCAGGTTGGTCGGGGTGCCGAGGCCCTCGATGGTGGTGATCTCGTGGCCTTCCTGCATCACGGCCAGAGTAAGACAGGAGGTTGTCCTTCTTCCGTCGATCAGGACGGTGCAGGCGCCGCACTGGCCCTGGTCGCAGCCCTTCTTGCTGCCCGTCAGGTGCAGGCGATCGCGCAGCGCGTCCAGCAGGCTGGTGCGCGGGTCGACCATCAGCTGGTGTTCGATGCCGTTGACTTTCAGACGGATGCTCATGGTGGTGGGCGTGGTGTTCGTTGCCGGCTGGGCGGCGGGCGCGGCCTGGGCGCTGGGCGCGAGCTGGGAGGCGACCGCGACGCCGCCGACGGCGACGGTCGACGCCTTCAGCAGCTGCCGCCGGTTTGGATCGAAGTCGGGCATCGTGTTTCCTTTCTGGGCGAGTGATGGGTGGACCGTGGATACGGAGGTTCGCCGCGCAGGGCAGTTTTCGGCGGATTTGACGAAAACGCGCATGCGAAACCGAAGTCAGGAACATAACGCTTTTCGCGTTTTCGAGGCGTGCGGTTCGCTTGCCTCAGGCGTCTCGCGGCATTTGCACTGAAAGCGTGCGTTCCAAGGGCACATCCCGTCGATTGTAGGGGCTGGAGCCGCCGCCATTCAGTGCTAAAAATGCAAGGGCTTATGAGCCTTGCTCATCAATTCCACAGCGCAATCCAGCGGCGCGCTTTATCCACCTCACATGACTTTACGTCCGTTAATACAGGATTAAGAACTGCCCGGCTACAGTCTGGCGGTCGCCATTCCGATCGATCACGATGAAAACCCGGTTTCTCACCGCACTCGCCACCGCAAGCGCACCGCTGCTCGTGGTGTATGCGGACATGCAGGATGTGTCCACCGATGTGGGGAAGGATCCCTTCGCCCTTCCCGGCCCGCCGACGCCGCAGCCGCAGCCGAAGCCGGACGCGCGCCCGAGCGATGAAGCGATCGGAAAAGCCGTACGGGAGGTGCTGGCCGAGATGCCGGGCCAGCCGCTGTCGGGGAGCGGCGCCGCGCTCAGCGGCGGTCCCTACAAGGAATTTGCCCGCCAGTTCTCTGATGCCGAGCGGCCCCACTGCATGGGCCCGAATGCCCTGAAACACCAGCCGGCCAGTACCGTGTACAAGGGGTGGAACATCGGCGTCGGCGGCATCTTCGCCCTGCCCTTCTGGGCCACGGCGATCGTGCGCGGCAAGTGCAACTGGAACCGCTGAGGGCGCTACCGGATCAGGCCTGCTTCCGGTCCGCCGGGTGGTTCACGCCATCGTTGGTCGCAACCTCGCCCAGATCGAAAGGATTGACGTCTTCGAGACAGCCGACGTTGTAGCCGTATTCCTGCGGATTCGAACGGCGCTGGTGGTGGGTGTAGATGCCGCACACGGAACAGAAGTAATGCTTGGCCGTCATGGTATTGAACTGGTAGAGCGTCAGGACGTCCTCGCCCTTCACGATCCGGATGCCGGACAGGGGCACCGAGGCGACGATCGCCCCCTTGCGGCGGCAGATCGAGCAGTCGCAGCGGCGCGGATCGACGATGCCGTTCGGCAGGCTCAATGCCAGTTCCACCGCGCCGCAATGGCAGCTGGCCTTGTGCACGGGCTGGATGACGGTCGTGCCGACTTGCTTGATCATATGCCCTCCTCTAGGTTTGGGGCGCCTGCGCGCCGGCAGGCGCCGCATTGCGCCGTCCGAGCAGCACGAGTCCGACGATCCCCGCGACGATCATGGCGGCGGCGATCAGCTCGGCCTGGGTCGCGTGCATGCCCGCGAAGCTGTACGGCGGGTTCACCCGGATCTGCTCGATCAGCAGGCGCTCCACGCCCGCCAGCAGCAGGTAGAGCGAGAACAGCCAGCCCGTGCGGAAGGGATGCCTGCGAAGCGCCCACAGCAGCGCAAAGCAGGCCAGGGCCATCGCCGATTCGTAGACCGGCGTGGGATAGACGCCGGGCGCGGCGATGACCTCGCCGTAGATGTTGTTCTCGTAGGTCTGGGCCCAGAACCAGGTCGGCAGCCAGTCGGGCTTCAAGGCCATGTTCGCCGCGATGCCCCAGTCCCCGTCACCGGATATTTGGCAGCCGAGACGGCCGATCGCATACCCCAGCATCATCGCCGGCGCCACCGCGTCCAGCATCGGGCGCACCGGCAGCTGCCAGCGGCGCACGTAGACCAGCCCCGCCAGGGTCCCGACGATCAGGCCGCCGAAGACGCTGAGGCCCGAGCGGCTGAAGATCATCGACCAGGGATCGAGCGCGAACTGCTGGGTGTTCTCCAGGATGTGGAAGAGCCGCGCGCCGACGATGCCGGTGAACATGACCAGCATGGTGAGGTTGGAAACGAGTTCGTGCGGCGGCTTGACGATCGGCTTGCCGTTAACGAGGCGTCGCCCCGGCAGCAGCGCGCCAGCTTCGTAGAGTCGGCGCAGCTCGGCGGTGAGGCAGGATGCGGCGGCAAACATGGCGCAGGCGACCAGGAGGCCGAAGGTGGCGAACGGCAGCGGGAGGTCGAGGCCGGTGAGTGCGCGTACCACGTCGCTCAGGTAGGGGTATGACATTGCGTGCTCTTCAATACTGTCGGAAACACGCTAATGTACCCGAAGCCGGGTAATCAAACGCCGTTCACGCGGACGAGAAAACGAAACAAGCGGACCGAAGTCCGCTTGTCGACGGGATCGTCCCCGGCACTACCTTACTTGGCTGTGGGCTTACGGCGCGACATGGCGAATCCGAGCAGGCCAAGTCCGATCAGCGCGGCGGACGCCGGTTCCGGGACATCTGCCGCGTCGACCTGGTAAGCCCAGAGACCGAGGTCGGAAAAGGCGCCAGCATCGGTTTGCTCGTAGTGGTACCAGCCGTTATTGTTGTAAGCGTAAAACCATCCAACCGTGCTTGGATCCTGCCCCGACGCATCATAGTTGCCCCAGATCAGTTCACGCTCGCCGGATCGGCCCATCACGGCTGCGATCTCGCCCCAGGACTGGGTGTTCAGGTTGGCCGAGCCGTTGGCCAGGGTTTGCACGGCGGTCAGGTCCGCAACCTGGAAACCGGCAGCATTGGCGATGGCCAGCTGGTCCGCGTAGCTCTTGCCGAATAACACAGGCAGTTGGAGCCATACCAGATTGGTCGAAGTGTCTTTGAAGGTCGCGAGGCCGCTTACTGCCTCATGGGCGACGAGGCCTGCATGTGCTTGCACACTGGCAGCGAGGATGAGCGAGGCGAAGATGGACGAGATCAGCTTTTTCATTGGAAACCCTTTAGTTTTGTGTCTCCATGTTAAAGCACGATGCATGCCAGCAATATTTACTTTTACAAATCAATGACTTATGGAATCATCATTGTTGGTTATGAAACTAATGTAAATATTCTCGACACGCGCCCACCGAAGGGTCGTTCAGCTCAGCAAGGAAATGGTGAACAATGCGTCGAAATTGCCACAAAACCCAATGGGCGAAAAAAAGCGGGCCGAATCCCGCTTTCCTGACGACGCCGCGTTGAGGATTAACGCTTGTCGATCCCCGGCACGTCGCGTACCGGCGAGCCGACGAACAGCTGGCGCGGGCGGCCGATCTTCTGTTCCGGATCGGCGATCATTTCGTTCCACTGGGCGATCCAGCCGATGGTACGGGCAATCGAGCTTCTGGGTGTCAGGTCTGACATTCGGACACGACCTCGACAGTAGCAGCGGACTATGGCTGAGACCGTGTCTAGATGTCAGACCTGACACCAAGGTTCTGAAGTGCCTAGAAGTTCATGCGGAACTGCACGCCATAGGTGCGCGGCTCGGTCACGATGCCGGTCAGGTTGTCGAAGTCGATCGCGGCCTGGACCTGGACTTCGTCGGTGATGTTGCGCACGTAGGCGGCCAGTTCGTACTTGCCGTCGCCCCACTTGTAGCCGGTGCGCGCACCGCCTTCCAGCAGCGACTTGGCCTTGTACTCCCTGGCTTCGTACAGGAACATGTCGTAGGTGCTGCGGTAGGCCCAGTCGGTGTCCGCGTAGAAGTCGCCATTGCCGAGCGGGACGCTGTAGCGCAGCGTCAGGTTGGCCTGCCAGCGCGGCGCGCGCGGCAGCGGATTGCCGTCGATGCGGACGGTGCCCGGGAAGGGGCCGACCGGGTTGGTCACCGTGCAGCCGGCGCGCCCGCCGGTGTTGGCGAAGTTGCCGCACTGCTGGACGAACAGCGAGCCGTCCTTGATCTCGGTGTCGTTGTAGCTGCCGCCGAAGGTCATGCGCAGCGAATCGGACAGCACCGCCTGGAAGTCCAGCTCGACGCCCTGGCCGGTGACCTTGTCGGCGTTGATCAGCTGGTTCATGTTGATCACGCCGCTGCCGGCGGTGAGCTGCTTGTCCTTGACGCGGTACTGGAACACGCTGGCCGACACGCGCGCGCGGCGGTCGAACAGCTCCTTCTTGAAGCCGGCCTCCCAGGACAGCACTTCCTCGGCGTCGGCGAAGGACGGACGGTCGGCCAGGCCGTTCAGGCGGCCCTGCATGCTGGGCGCGCGATAGCCGGTGGCGATGCGCGCGAACAGGTTGGTGTCCTGGTCCAGCGCATAGGTGCCGCTCAGATCCCAGCTGACGTTGTTCGACTCGTTGTTGATGATGAAGGGACCGGCCGTGGTGGCCTCGACGCGGCGCGCCGAGAAGTCCTTCTTGTCGTTGGTGTAGCGCAGGCCGGCGCGCACTTTCAGCTTGTCCGACACGGTGTAGTTCACCGAGCCGAAGGCCGCCCACGACTTGGTCGACTGGTCCTGGGTCGCATAGAACGGGTTCTGCGGATTGCCCGGGGCCAGGGAATCGAAGCTGATGCTGTCGATGCGGATGTCTTCGTTGAAGTAGAACAGGCCGCCGATCCACTGCAGCGGGCCGGATGCGTTGGACTCGGCCCGGAACTCCTGGGTGAACTGGCGGTGCGCCGGCAGCAGGTCGGCCGTCTCCACCACGAAGGGGATGTAGCCCGGCCCCATCGGCTGCGCATACACGGCGCCGTAGCCGCCGTCGACGTCGGCGCGGCTGTAGAAGTCGGCGGTTTCATAGCCCGTGATCGAGTGCAGGGTCACGCTCGGCAGGTCCCAGCGCAGGCGCGCGCTGCCGCCCTTGGTGCGCAGGGTCTGCTTGTTGACGCCGTCGGTCGGATAGCTGCCGTAGTCGAAGCCGTCGACCAGTTCGTTGGTCCCCTGCTTGATGATGTTGGCGCGGAACAGGGTCGCGTTGTTGTCGAGGTCGCGGGCGTGGAAGTTGAACAGCGCGCTGAATTCCTTGCTCGGCTTGAACAGCACTTGCAGGCGGCCGGCGTTGTCGTGGTAGCCCTCGAAGTCGCGGGTGCCGGTCGGGCGCGGGTTGTGGACGCGGTCGTCGCGGTTCTGCGACTGCAGCGACAGGCGCGCCGCGACCGTCTGGCCCAGCGGCAGGTTGAATGCGCCTTCGGCGTTCTTCACGCCATCCTTGCCGAAACCGGCGCTGAGATAGCCCTCGGTGCGGAACACCGGACGCACGGAATCGAACTTGATGACGCCGGCAGGCGAGTTACGGCCGAACAGCGTGCCCTGCGGGCCGCGCAGCACCTCGACCTGCTCGACGTCGAACACCGGGAAGCCCTTGAGCATGGGGCTTTCCTGGACGATGTCGTCGACCACCAGGCCGACCGGCTGCGAGGCGTTCAGGTCGAAGTCGGTATTGCCCTGCCCGCGGATATAGAAGCGCGGGAAGGAACGGCCGTAGTCGGATTCGATGTTCAGGCTTGGGGAGCGGCCGGACAGGAAGCGGATGTCCTGGCCGCCGGCGGTGAGCGTGTCGAGCTTGTCGCCGCTGACCGTGGTGATGGACATCGGCACGTCCTTGATGTTCTCCGCACGCCGCTGCGCCGTCACGATGACCACATCGAGGCGCTGGCCGCCCTGCCCCTGCGCCTTCTCGGCCGGGGCATCTTGCGGGGCCGGGACGGCGTCTTGGGCCAGGGCCGCATTGAAGGGAAAGGCGCTGGCGACGGCCATGCACATCAGGCTGTGGCGGGTCGGGAGGGTCAGGCGGGAGCGGAGAGTCTTCATTCTTTTCCTTTGCGAACGACACACTTGTAAAGACAAGCAGTCTACCGAACGGTCGTTCAGCTCAGCAAGGAAATGATGAACAATGCGTCAAAATTGCCACAAATCCAATAGGCGAAAAAAAAGCGGGCCGAAGCCCGCTCCTGATGACATCGCGAAGTGATCAGCGCTTGTCGATACCCGGCACGTCGCGCACCGGCGAGCCGACGAACAGCTGGCGCGGGCGGCCGATCTTCTGTTCCGGATCGGCGATCATTTCGTTCCACTGGGCGATCCAGCCGATGGTACGGGCCATCGCGAAGATACCGGTGAACAGCGAGACCGGGATGCCCAGGGCCGACTGCACGATGCCCGAGTAGAAGTCGACGTTCGGGTACAGCTTGCGCGACACGAAGTATTCGTCGTTCAGGGCGATCTTTTCCAGTTCCATCGCGAGCTTGAACAGCGGGTCGTCCTGCAGGCCCAGTTCGTTCAGCACTTCGTGGCAGGTTTCGCGCATCAGCTTGGCGCGCGGGTCGAAGTTCTTGTAGACGCGGTGACCGAAGCCCATCAGCTTCACGCCCGAGTTCTTGTCCTTGACCTTCTCGATGAAGGCCGGGATGTTCTCGACGCTGCCAATTTCCTTCAGCATGGTCAGTGCGGCTTCGTTGGCGCCGCCGTGGGCCGGGCCCCACAGGCAGGCGATACCGGCAGCGATACAGGCGAACGGGTTGGCGCCCGACGAACCGGCCAGGCGGACGGTCGAGGTCGAGGCGTTCTGCTCGTGGTCGGCGTGCAGGATCAGGATGCGGTCCAGGGCGCGCACCAGCACGTCGTTGACCTTGTACTCTTCGCACGGGTTGGCGAACATCATGTACATGAAGTTGGCGCTGTACGACAGGTCGTTGCGCGGGTACATGAAGGGCTGGCCGACCGAGTACTTGTATGCCATCGCGACCAGGGTCGGCAGCTTGGCGATCAGGCGGATGGCCGAGATCTCGCGCTGCTGCGGATCGTTGATGTCGAGCGAATCGTGGTAGAACGAAGCCAGCGCGCCGACGGTGCCGACCAGGACCGACATCGGGTGTGCGTCACGGCGGAAGCCGCGGAAGAAGAAGTTCATCTGCTCGTGAATCATCGTGTGGCGGGTCACGGTGTTCTCGAACTCGGCCTTCTGCGCGGCGTTCGGCAGTTCGCCGTTCAGCAGCAGGTAGCAGGTTTCCAGGAAGTCGCAGTTGACGGCCAGCTGCTCGATCGGGTAGCCGCGGTACAGCAGCTCGCCCTTGTCACCGTCGATGTAGGTGATGCTCGAGTTGCACGAGGCAGTCGACATGAAGCCAGGGTCGTAGGTGAACTTGCCGGTCTGGCCGTACAGCTTGCGGATGTCGATGACGTCCGGGCCGATGGTGCCTTTGTAGATCGGCATGTCGACCGACGGGCTGCCGTCGGAGAACGACAGGGTGGCTTTGGTATCAGAGATATTCATGGCACTTCCTTCTTGTGGGAGTGGATCTTAAAAACGAAAAACGGCTGTCTCAGGCTTGCCGCAGGCGCGCCAGCAAGGCGCGCACGTGCGGCTGGTCGACCTCGCCTTCAGGCTCGGAGCGGCCCAGCAGCAGGTCCATCAGCGGATTGTCCGCCAGGTCCAGCAAGCGGGTCAGCGCATCGACTTCCTCGTCGCTCAATTCTTCTTCATGCGCATCGAGGAAGCGCGTGAGGATCAAATCGTTCTCGAGCAGGCCACGGCGGGCGCGCCAGCGCAGGCGGGCGCGGTTCGTGGGGTCGGATTGATGCGTTTTCACTAGAGTCCGTTGTTGGGTCAACATCATACTCCGCATGCCGGGATTCGGCAGTACGGTACTTTTACTGTATTTGCGGCATCTTTTAACGCACGATGCTGCGATTTGCTGCTTCTGGTTGGACGCGTGGGCGGAGGACCGCCCACCCTACGTAGGGTGGGCAATCCCTTGCCCACGCGTTCACATCACATCTGAAAAGACGCGACGCGACTTAGATCGCGCGACGAACCAGCAATTCCTTGATCTTGCCGATCGCCTTGTTCGGATTCAGGCCCTTCGGGCACACGTCCGTGCAATTCATGATCGAGTGGCAGCGGAACAGGCGGTACGGGTCTTCCAGGTTGTCCAGGCGCTCGTTGGTGGCTTCGTCGCGCGAGTCGGCGATGAAGCGGTAGGCCTGCAGCAGGCCGGCCGGGCCGACGAACTTGTCCGGGTTCCACCAGAACGACGGGCAGGAAGTCGAGCAGCAGGCGCACAGGATGCACTCGTACAGGCCGTCGAGCTCTTCGCGCTCTTCCGGCGACTGCAGGCGCTCTTTCTCCGGCTTGATCGAATCGTTGATCAGGTAGGGCTTGATCGAGTGGTACTGCTTGAAGAAGTTGGTCATGTCGACGATCAGGTCGCGGACCACCGGCAGGCCTGGCAGCGGACGCAGCACGATCGGCTGGGTCAGTTCGTTCAGGTTGGTGGTGCAGGCCAGGCCGTTCTTGCCGTTGATGTTCATCGCGTCCGAACCGCACACGCCTTCGCGGCAGGAGCGGCGCAGGGCCAGCGAATCGTCGACGTCCGACTTGATGCGCTGCAGCGCGTCGAGCAGCATCTTGTCGGTGTCTTGCAGCTCGACGGTGACGTCTTGCATGTAAGGCTTCGTATCCTTGTCCGGATCGTAGCGGTAGATCTTCAGTTGGACGGTGCGTGCCATGTTTTAAACCTATTAGAAAGTACGGGCCTTCGGCTTGAAGGTGTCGACGGTGAGCGGCTTGGTGACGACTGCCTTGTACTCGAGGCGGTTGTTCTCCGAGAACCACAGGGTGTGCTTCATCCAGTTCTCGTCGTCGCGGTTCGGGTAGTCGCTGTGGGCGTGCGCGCCGCGCGATTCCGGACGGGCCGCTGCCGACACGATGGTCGCCTTGGCGGTCTCGATCAGGTTGTCGAGTTCCAGCGCTTCCACGCGGGCGGTGTTGAACACCTTCGACTTGTCCTTGAACGACACGTGCTTGCGGCGCTCGTCCAGCTTCATGATTTCCTTGACGCCCGCATCCAGCAGTTCCTGGGTGCGGAACACGCCGCAGTACTTCTGCATGGTGGCGCGGATGTCGTTGGCGACGCCCTGCACTTTTTCGCTGCCGGTCGAGGTCTCGAGGCGGTTCAGGCGGTCCAGTGCGAAGTCGGCTGCGTCCTGCGGCAGCGGCTTGTTCAGCTTCTGCTTCAGGTTCGAGGCGACCACGTGGTTGCCGGCCGCGCGGCCGAAGACCACCAGGTCGAGCAGCGAGTTGGTGCCCAGGCGGTTTGCGCCGTGGACCGAGACGCAGGCGCATTCGCCGATTGCGTACAGGCCGTTGACGATCTTCTGGCCGCCGGCGCCGTCTGGTGCGACGACCTGGCCGTGGATGTTGGTCGGGATGCCGCCCATCTGGTAGTGGATGGTCGGGACGACAGGGATCGGTTCCTTGGTCGCGTCGACGTTGGCGAACTTGTGGCCGATTTCCAGGATCGACGGCAGGCGCTTCTCGATGGTGTCCTTGCCGATGTGGCGCAGGTCCAGCAGCACGTGGTCCTTGTTCGGACCGCAGCCGCGGCCTTCCTTGATTTCCTGGTCCATCGAACGCGAGACGAAGTCGCGCGGCGCCAGGTCTTTCAGGGTCGGCGCGTAGCGCTCCATGAAGCGTTCGCCGTTCGAGTTGATCAGGATGCCGCCCTCGCCGCGCACGCCTTCGGTGATGAGGACGCCCGCGCCGGCCACGCCGGTCGGGTGGAACTGCCAGAACTCCATGTCCTGCAGCGGCAGACCGGCGCGCGCCGCCATGCCCATGCCGTCGCCGGTGTTGATGAAGGCGTTGGTCGACGCGGCGAAGATGCGGCCTGCGCCGCCGGTGGCGAAGATGGTGGTCTTCGCTTCCAGGATCATCACGTCGCCGGTTTCCATTTCCAGGGCCATCACGCCGACCACGTCGCCTTCGGCGTCGCGGATCAGGTCGAGCGCCATCCACTCGACGAAGAAGTGGGTGCGGGCGCGCACGTTACGCTGGTACAGGGTGTGCAGCAGTGCGTGGCCGGTACGGTCGGCCGCGGCGCATGCGCGCTGGACCGGCTTCTCGCCGAAGTTCGCGGTGTGGCCGCCGAACGGGCGCTGGTAAATCGTGCCGTCCGGGTTGCGGTCGAAAGGCATGCCGAAGTGTTCGAGCTCGTACACGACCTTCGGGGCTTCGCGGCACATGAATTCGATCGCGTCCTGGTCGCCCAGGTAGTCGCCACCCTTGACGGTGTCGAACATGTGCCAGTACCAGTCGTCTTCGCTCATATTGCCCAGCGAGGCGCCGATGCCGCCCTGTGCGGCGACGGTGTGCGAACGGGTCGGGAAGACTTTGGAGAGCACCGCCACGTTCAGGCCGGCTTCAGCCAGCTGCAGCGATGCGCGCATGCCGGAACCGCCGGCGCCAACGATGACCGCGTCAAAACGACGGGTAGGGATTGCAGTTTTGATAGCTGCCACGATTACACACTCCAGAGAATTTGCACGGTCCAGGCGGCGCAGGCGAGCAGCCAGAAGATGGTCAACAGCATCAGGAACAGGCGCAGGCCTGCCGATTTGACGTAGTCCATCCAGATGTCACGGATGCCGACCCAGGCGTGGTAGAACAGGCCGAGGAAGGTCACCAGCGAGAACAGCTTGAACCACTGCTTCGCGAACAGACCTGCCCAGGCTTCGTACGAGAATTCGTTCGCGGTCAGGAAGGACACCAGCAGCACGATGGTGTAGACGGCCATGACGATGGCGGTGACGCGCTGCGCCAGCCAGTCTTTCACGCCGTAGTGGGCGCCGACGACGAGGCGGCGCGGGCCGATGTTATTTTTAGTTGCCATGATTTAGAACACTCCGAACAATTTCAGGCCGACCAGCGCGGTCAGCGCCAGGCTCACGACCAGCACCCAGCGTGCGGTCTTCTGCGCAGCGTCCTTGTCCAGGGCCAGGTGGTTGTCCATGAACAGGTGGCGAACGCCGGCGGTGAAGTGGTGCAGATAGGCCCAGGAGAGGCCCAGCAGGATGATCTTGACGAACGGGTTATCGACGATGCCCGCGAAGTGGGCAAACGAGTACTCGGAACGCAGGCTTTCCTGCAGCAGGTAGAGCAGGAACGGCAGGAACAGGAACAGGCCGGCGCCGCTCACGCGGTGCAGGATCGACACGATGGCCGATGGCGGCATGCGATATTTACCCGTAATATCCCCAATGCCAACGTTGCGGAACTCCGGCCGCCCTTTTTTTGCTGCATCTTTCACGGCTTCGGACATGTAACACCTCCCTTATGACGACAGTTTTTTAGTGAACCCTTGATTTTCGCCGATTTTGTGACTGGCTCCAAATTCCGTTGCCAGAATCAACAGCCGCGCAACAAACCGGGTACTGTTCGTCGCTTACTCAAAACCAACTAATTTTAATCGCTTCGTGCGATCCTTGCTGTAGGGCGGGCAGGTTTCCTGCCCACGCGTTCAACTCACGAATGCACTGTGGCGGCGCATGGTCTGGCTGGACGCGTGGGCGGAGGACCGCCCACCCTACGATAATTCGTTCTGGTAGTGATGGCGGGCGGTCGAGTAGATCCCCCTGCGCAGCTCCACCGGTTTATCTCCATACGAGAACGACACGCGATCCGCGCACAGCAAGGGCGTGCCTTCCGCCACCTTGAGGTGCTCGGACGCCGCCGCATCCGCCGGCACCGCGCGGATCTTCTCGGTCGCGCGGATCATGCGCGTGCCGAACTCCGATTCGAACAGGCCGTACATCGGTCCCTTGTATTCCACCAGCCGCTCCGCCGTCAGCCCCTTGAACAGCGCGCCCGGCAGCCACAGTTCTTCCAGGATGGTGGGCACGCCATCGAAGGACTGCACGCGCTTGATGTACACCACCGTGTCGCCCGAATTCAGTTCGAGCAGGCGCGCCACTTCGGCCGTGGCGCGGATGCGCAGCACGGCGATGAAGCGGTTGTCGGGATGGTGGGGAACGCCCTCGTCGGGCATCAGGCGCAGGAAGCGGAAATGCGCGCGCTCCTCGGCATGGGTGGCAACGAAAGTGCCCTTGCCCTGGCGGCGCACCACCAAGTTCTCGGCCGCGAGCTCGTCGATGGCCTTGCGCACGGTGCCCTGGCTGACCTTGAAGCGGCCGGCCAGTTCGACCTCGCTCGGCATGAGTTCGCCTGGTTTCCACTCGCCCGACTGCAGGCTCTGGGTGATCAGGGCCTTGATCTGCTGGTACAGCGGACGAAACGACGGCGATGCGTCGGTACTCGCTGCATCGCTGCTGTAGGGCGGGACGGGATTCATAGACCGCGATTTCACCACAAATGTGCATGCGAGTCCAGTATATGACCGTCAAGACATGTGTCTTATATAAGACATATGATATGAATTGACAGAGTGAACACCGGAGGCATACACTCGCGATCGGTTTGGACCTCCGCTTGTCCACGCACGGACACGCGCGATATCCATTTGACAGGGTGTCTGTTTTGGTATCATTGCAGCTTTCCTCTTTCAGGCATTCCTTCGGCTCGACCGTTTTCATTCCCACTTTGGAGATTCATCATGGCTAAAACCCCAATGCGCGTCGCCGTGACCGGCGCGGCCGGCCAGATCGGCTATTCCCTGCTGTTCCGCATCGCCAACGGCGACATGCTGGGCAAGGACCAGCCGGTCATCCTGCAGCTGCTCGAGATCGACAACGAGAAGGCACAGAAGGCGCTGAAGGGCGTCATGATGGAGATCGACGACTGCGCATTCCCGCTGCTGGCCGGCATGACCGCCCACGCCGACCCGATGACCGCCTTCAAGGATGCCGACGTGGCCCTGCTGGTCGGCGCACGTCCGCGCGGCCCGGGCATGGAGCGCAAGGACCTGCTGGAAGCCAACGCCCAGATCTTCACCGTGCAGGGCAAGGCCTTGGACGCCGTCGCTTCGCGTGACGTGAAGGTCCTGGTGGTCGGCAACCCGGCCAACACCAACGCCTACATCGCCATGAAGTCGGCCCCGAACCTGCCGGCCAAGAACTTCACCGCCATGCTGCGCCTGGACCACAACCGCGCCCTGTCGCAGGTTGCCGCCAAGCTGGGCAAGCCGGTCGGCAGCATCGAGAAGATGGCCGTGTGGGGCAACCACTCGCCGACCATGTACGCCGACTACCGCTTCGCCACCATCGACGGCCAGTCGGTGAAGGAAGCGATCAACGACGACGTCTGGAACCGCGACACCTTCCTGCCGACCGTCGGCAAGCGCGGCGCCGCCATCATCGACGCCCGCGGCGCATCGTCGGCAGCTTCGGCAGCCAACGCAGCGATCGACCACGTGCGTGACTGGGTGCTGGGCACGGGCGGCAAGTGGACCACCATGGGCATCCCGTCGGACGGTTCGTACGGCATCCCGGAAGGCACCATGTTCGGCTTCCCGGTGACCACCGAAAACGGCGAATACAAGATCGTCCAGGGCCTGGAAATCGACGCGTTCTCGCAAGAGCGCATCAACCTGACCCTGAAAGAGCTGGAAGAAGAGAAAGCCGGCGTCGCTCATCTGCTGGGCTAAGTTGTACAACGGCGCGTCCGCATGTCGCGGGCGCGCCAACCGCGCCATGCCGTTCAACGACGGCATGGCCGATCCGTTTCCAGATATACCATGCACCCTTCCGAGGTTTTATTCCAGGGCAAACGCCAGCCGCTCCTCCTCCCCGCCTGCGATCACTACTGCGGCTCGGAGAAGCTGATGCGCAAATCGATGGCCCTGCAACAAGAGCTTGGCCCCGTCTTCGACATCACCTTCGACTGCGAGGACGGCGCCGCCGCCGGCAGTGAAGCCGAGCACGCGCTGCTCGTGACCCAACTGGTGAACTCCGACGACAACCGCTTCAACCGCATCGGCGTGCGCCTGCACGACACGGGCAGCGAACACTTCGCGGCCGACGTCGCGGTGATCGTCGGCGCCACGGCAAGCCGGCTGGCTTATGTGGTGCTGCCGAAGGTCGAAAGCGCCGCCGAAGTCATTCGCGCCATCGACCTGATCAACCAGCACGCCGCCAAGGCCGGCCGCACGGACCTGCCGGTCCACGTCCTGATCGAGACCCACGGCGCCCTGCGCGAAGCCTACGACATCGCCGCCCTGCCCCAGGTCGAATGCCTCTCGTTTGGCATCATGGACTTCGTGTCAAGCCACTACGGCGCGGTGCCGGCCAGCGCGATGCGCACCCCGGGCCAGTTCACCCACCCGCTGGTGGTGCGCGCCAAGCTCGAGATGGTCGCGGCCTGCCACGCCCACGGCAAGGTGGCTTCGCACAACGTCACCACCGATATCAAGGACAGCGCGGTCGTGGCCAACGACGCCCAGCGCGCGGGCGCGGAATTCGGCTTCACCCGCATGTGGAGCATCCACCCGGACCAGATCAAGCCGATCCTGAAAGCCTTCATGCCGCGCCTGTCGGAAGTGAATGAAGCGACGAATATTCTGACAGAAGCCATGAACGCGGGATGGGGGCCGATCGCGCAACACGGCCGCTTGCACGACCGCGCGAGCTACCGATATTATTGGACCGTTTTGCAGCGCGCGAAGCTGGCAGGCCTGGCGCTGCCGGAAGCCGCGGCGGCAATCGTCAACCAAACGGATTCCAACTGATGTCCTCCCTCCTCTCCCGATTCCTGGCTGCCGGCGCGTTTGCGCTGGCAGGCATTGGCGTGTGCGCGACCGCATCCGCCGCGACCGAACAACACCCGAAGGCCGAAGAAGTCCTGAAGGCCAAGTCCAAGGCCAAGCCGAAAGCGAAGGCAAAGAAAGGCGCGAAGGCCGCCGCAGCGGGCGCCGCTGCCGCGGCAGTCGCCGCCGCGCCCGCGGCCAACCCGCAGGACGTGGACGAACCGGACATCACCGATACGGTCGTGACCGAATACGCTTGCGAACTCGGCAACAAGATCACGATCTACACCAACGCCCAGGACGACGGCCACATCGCCCTGCGCTGGAAAAAACGCCTGCACCGCCTGAACCGCGTGGGCACGACCACCGGCGCGCTGCGCTTCGAGAACCCGCACTGGGGCCTGATCTGGATCGGCATCCCGGCCAAGGGCATCCTGCTGGATTCGAAGCTGAACCGCCAGCTGGCCAACGAATGCAAGAATGCGGAGCAGTCCGCGCCGGTAACGGCGGGCCTGCCCGCGGAGAAGAAAAGCTGATCCGGGGCGAGAGCCATGGATCGTCTGATGTTTTGCAATTGGTAAGAACAATATCCCCACTGAAGGAGAGATGATGTCTCACAACACCCTGAACACTCTGAAGGAATTCCCGGTTGGCGCCGGCCAGACCGGCCAGTACTACTCGCTGCCAGCCCTGGGTGAAGCCCTCGGTGTGAACCTGTCGCGCCTGCCGGTGTCGATCCGTATCGTCCTCGAATCCGTCCTGCGCAACTGCGACGGCAAGAAGGTCACCGAAGAGCACGTGAAACAGCTCGCCAACTGGGGCGCGACCGCCGAGCGCACCGACGAGATTCCTTTCGTCGTTGCCCGCGTCGTGCTGCAGGACTTCACCGGCGTGCCGCTGCTGGCCGACCTGGCCGCGATGCGCAACGTCGCCGCCAAGACCGGCGCCGATCCGAAGAAGATCGAGCCGCTGGTACCGGTCGACCTGGTCGTCGACCACTCGGTCACCATCGACCACTTCCGCGAGCCGAACGCGCTGGACCTGAACATGAAGCTGGAATTCCAGCGCAATAACGAGCGCTACCAGTTCATGAAGTGGGGCATGCAGGCATTCGACACCTTCGGCGTCGTGCCGCCGGGCTTCGGCATCGTCCACCAGGTCAACCTGGAATACCTGGCGCGCGGCGTCATGAAGCAGGGTGACGTGTTCTACCCGGACACCCTGGTCGGCACCGACTCGCACACCACCATGATCAACGGCGTCGGCGTCGTCGGCTGGGGCGTGGGCGGCATCGAAGCGGAAGCGGGCATGCTGGGCCAGCCGGTCTACTTCCTGACCCCGGACGTCATCGGCGTGAACCTGAAGGGCAAACTGCGCGAAGGCTGCACCGCGACCGACCTGGTGCTGACCATCACCGAGATGCTGCGCCGTGAAAAAGTCGTGGGCAAGTTCGTCGAGTTCTTCGGCGAAGGCACCCGCTCGCTGTCGACCACCGACCGCGCCACCATCGCCAACATGGCCCCGGAATACGGCGCGACCATGGGCTTCTTCCCGGTGGACGAAGCCACCGTCGACTACTTCCGCGGCACCGGCCGTACCGAAGCCGAACTGGCAGCCTTCGAAGGCTACTACAAGGCCCAGGGCATGTTCGGCATCCCGCAAGCCGGCGAGATCGACTACACCCGCGTGCTGGAACTGGACCTGTCGACCGTCACCCCGTCGCTGGCCGGTCCGAAGCGTCCGCAAGACCGTATCGAACTGGGCAACGTGAAGAACACCTTCACCGACCTGTTCAGCAAGCCGACCACCGCCAACGGCTTCAACAAGTCGCCGGAAGACCTGAACAAGGTCTACGAGACCACCAACGGCGTGCGCGTGAAGAACGGCGACGTCCTGATCGCCGCGATCACTTCCTGCACCAACACCTCGAACCCGAGCGTGCTGCTGGCTGCCGGCCTCTTGGCCAAGAAAGCCGTCGAGCGTGGATTGAGCGTCGCTCCGCACATCAAGTCCTCGCTGGCCCCTGGCTCGCGCGTCGTCACCGAGTACCTGACCGCCGCCGGCCTGCTGCCTTACCTGGAAAAGCTGGGCTTCGGCGTGACCGCCTACGGCTGCACCACCTGCATCGGCAACGCCGGCGACCTGACCCCGGAACTGAACGCCGCGATCGTCGAGAACGACATCGTCGCTTCGGCCGTCCTGTCGGGCAACCGCAACTTCGAAGCACGTATCCACCCGAACATCCGTTCGAACTTCCTGGCATCGCCGCCGCTGGTCGTGGCTTACGCCATCGCCGGCAACATGACCCGCGACCTGATGAACGAGCCGGTCGGCAAGGACAGCAACGGCGTCGACGTCTACCTGGGCGACATCTGGCCGACCTCGCAGGAAGTGGGCGAACTGATGCGCTTCGCGATGAACTCGGAAGTCTTCCAGAAGAACTACGCCGACGTGAAGGGCAACCCGGGCGAACTGTGGGAACGCGTGTCCTCGACCGAAGGCCAGGTGTACAACTGGCCGGAATCGACCTACATCGCCGAACCGCCGTTCTTCGCCGACTTCGAGATGACCCCGAAAGCCGCCGCCACCGGCATCACCGGCGCGCGCGCGCTGGGCGTGTTCGGCGATTCGATCACCACCGACCACATCTCGCCGGCGGGTTCGATCAAGGAAGACGGCCCGGCAGGTAAATGGCTGAAGGACCACGGCGTCCTGAAGGCCGACTTCAACTCCTACGGCTCGCGCCGCGGCAACCACGAGATCATGATGCGCGGCACCTTCGCCAACGTGCGCATCAAGAACAAGATGATCCCGCCGAAAGCGGACGGTTCGGCGGTCGAAGGCGGCATCACCATCCACCAGCCGTCGGGCGAACAGCTGTCGATCTACGACGCGGCGATGAAGTACGTCGCCGAAGGCACCCCGACCATGATCTTCGGCGGCGAAGAGTACGGCACCGGCTCCTCGCGCGACTGGGCGGCCAAGGGCACCCAGCTGCTGGGCGTGAAGGCCGTGATCTGCCGTTCCTTCGAGCGTATCCACCGCTCGAACCTGGTGGGCATGGGCGTGCTGCCGCTGCAGTTCATCGGCAACGACAGCGTCGAGTCCCTGGGCATCACCGGCAAGGAAACCTACGACCTGAAGGGCCTGGAAGGCGAGATCAAGCCGCAACAACTGGCAACCCTGGTGATCCACCGCGAAGGCGGCGAATCGCAGGAAGTCAAAGTGCTGCTGCGCATCGACACCCCGATCGAAGTCGACTACTACAAGCATGGCGGCATCCTGCCGTTCGTGCTGCGCCAGCTGCTGGCTGCATAATGTGCCGGAGCCCGCTCGCGCGGGCTCCTCGCCAAATGAAAAGGCCGGAACCTGCGAAGGTTCCGGCCTTTTTTACGTCCGCGGCACGGTGGGCGCTAGCGCCCGATGCCGAAGCCGATACCGATGCTGCTGCGCCCTCCACTGCCAACGCCGCCGAAAATGGAGGTCGATACGCCTGTGCGTCCGGCGTTGCTTGCCGACCTGACGATGCAGTCCCGCCAGGGATCCGTGTTCGGCACGTGGCCCAGCTGCGTGCATGCCGGCCCGTATTCGATCATCATGCGCTCCACTTCCGCCTGCTGGGCCAGGGCCCGGTCCTGTGGGGTCGCGCACCCGAGCAAGCAGAGTGCGCTTGCCGCCATCACGATGTCAACGCGCATAGCCTTCTCCTTTAGCAACAGATTGAATTGGCCTCGAGCCTGACGGCCGATGGTCCGATCATACGCCTCAATCGAATTTGCCAGCTCTGGAGGAACACGAAGTGAACGCGACGGACACTCCCTAACGAGCGCCGCCTGCCGAGCTTCCATATTAGTATTAGCTTAACATAGTTATCATTTTATTATGAAAGCACGTCTACAGCCTTTTGGACTGCGCTGTCGGGAAAGCGGTTTCACGCTCGTTGAAACGACCGCCGTCATTGCCATCGTCGGCACCCTGGCCGCCACCGCCATGCCCAGGCTGACGGCAATGGCCGGCGAAGCGCGCTACGCCTCTCTCGAGAATGCCCGGGCAGCCCTCGCGACCGTGGCCGCGATGTCGCATGCAAAATTCCTCATCAATGGCGGGACGATACAAACCTTCGAGGACAGCCATGTAGCGCTGGTCCACGGCTACCCTGCGGCAAGCCAGGCAACCGCGGACGCTGCCGGGTTGAGCGCGAGTTATGCGGTATCGACTGTCGCCGCTGGGACGATGTCACTCGTCCCCAGGTCCATCGCAGGCACCCCGAGGGCGAACGACTGCTTCCTGTTGTACGAGCAGGCTTCGGCTGCCAACCCGAGGCCGACGATCAGAATGGGCGACAACACGCGCGCCGAGACCTGCGTCTAGGTAAAACTCATGGCTTCGTACGTCCGCGCACGGAAGAGCCTGGCAGATGAGAGGACGATGGACTCATCGGGAAAGCAGGCATGCAAGCCTGCGACTCTCTTATCCCCAAGCGGAGGCCTATTATGCTTTACACCATTGCTATCGTACTTCTGGTCCTGTGGCTGCTCGGCATGGTCACTTCGGTGGCAGGCGGACTGGTCCACATTCTCCTCGTCGCCGCCGTGATCGTCATCCTGGTGCGTCTCTTCACCGGCCGAAAAGTGCTTTGACGAACCCGCGCTGAAAAAACAAAAAGCCGGCTCTTCAAGAGTGCCGGCTTTTCCTTGTCCTGCCTCTGCAGCTACATCTCCGCCCACATGCGGAGCAGGTTGTGATAATGCCCGGTGATCCCCACCGTCGCATCGCTCTCCCCGTAGACCCCGCGCAGCTTCTGGATATTCGTGTCCAGCTCGAACAGCATCCCGCGCTTCGCATCGTCGCGCACCATGCTCTGGGTCCACAGAAAAGAAGCCACGCGCTCGCCGCGCGTCACCGGCAGCACCTGGTGCACGCTCCCCGACGGATACACGATCGCGTCCCCCGCCGGCAGCTTCACCTCGTGGGTGCCATAGGCATCGACCACCACCAGCTCGCCGCCATCGTAATCGTCCGGATCGGACAGGAACACCGTGGTCGACACGTCCGCGCGCACCGGCGGCAGGCCGCCGCGCTGGGCGCGTACGGCGCCGTCCACGTGCAGGCCGTAGTGCTCGCCGCCGTTGTAGGCGTTGAAGTAAGGGGCGAGCACGCGCAGCGGCAGCACGCTTGAAAAGAACAGCGGGTTGTTCATGAGCGCCGCGCTGACGATCTGCCCGAGCTCCACGGCAAGCGGCGAACCTTCGCGCAGCTGGCGGTTGCGCTTGACCTGGGCGCCCTGCGGGCCGACGCTTTCGCGTCCGTCGACCCACTCGGGGGCGCCCGCCATGCGGGCGCGGATGTCGGCCACCTGCTCGCGGCTCAGGACACCCGGGATATGCAGCATCATGATTGAGATCCTCTTGATGAAAAAAGCCCCCCTGAGGATATCAGGAGGGCGAAGTCCGGTTGCCCGGCGGGGGTGGTACCCGGTTACTCAGAACTTGAGGTTGGCCATCAGGCTGGCCGAACGGCCCGCGCCCACGCCGGCATAGTGCGGCGAGGAGACGCGGTCGAAGTAGAACTTGTCCGTCAGGTTCTGGATGTTCAGCTGGAACGAAACACTCTGGTTCAGGGTGTAGCTCGCCATCGCATCGAAGCGGGTGTAGGCAGGCGAGTACTTGTTGTTGTTCACGTTGGCGAACTGGCGATCCACGTAGTTGGCGCCGGCGCCAAAGGTGAAGGCCTTGTTCACCGCATAGGTCGTCCACAGCGAGGCGCTGTGCTTCGGCGTGGTCGGGAAGGCGTTGCCGTTGAACGGCGACGGCGTCCAGCGCGGCGCTGCGGTGGTGCCGGTGTTCACGAAGCCGTTGTCGGCGATGATGCCGTCCAGCCAGGTGTAGCCGCCGAACACGGTCCAGGCATTGGTCAGCTTGCCCGACACGCCGAATTCGACGCCCTTGAGCTCCTTGCGGCCCACGTTTTGGGTAGCACCGTCAGGCGCGGTGACGCGGGCATTGTCCATGTCGCTCTTGAAGATGGCGGCGCTCAGGGACAGGCGGCCACCCGGCAGGACTTCCCACTTGGTGCCCAGTTCCACGTTGCGGCTCTTCTGCGGCTGCAGGTTCTGGATCTGCACCGTGAGCGCATCCAGGCCGTCGCCGCCGTCGTTGCCCGGCGGGGTGGCCGAGGTCGCCCACGACAGGTAGATGCTGCCGTTCGCCTTCGGCTTGTACACGAGGCCGGCCTGGTAGGTGTCGAACATCGATTCGACGCGGGCGCGGGTCGCGCCGGCCGTCGCGGTGGCCGGGGTGAACAGCGTGCTCGAGAAGTCGTCCCAGCGCGCGCCCAGGTTCACCAGCCATTGCGGGCTGAGTTCGATGGTGTCGAAGCCGTAGACGGCGCGGGTGCGGGTCTCGACCGTGGTCAGGGTCGGCGACTCGGTGCGGGTGTAGAGCCACGGGTCATACGGGTTCGGGTTGACCAGGGTGGTGCAGTTGTACAGCGTCGCCGCGCCCGCGGTCGGGCAGGTCGAGGTGCCGGTCAGCGGGTTGTTGGTGCCTGGAGTGAAGACGAAGCTGCCGCGGTTGGTGTCTTCGCGCGAGAACTCGACGCCGACGTTGAAGCTGTGCTTGATGCCGGCGGTGAGGAGTTCGCCGTTCAGGCTGGTCGCATTGGCCAGGGTCCTGGTGTCCACCACGCGGGTGTTGGCGCGGCGCCAGACGGTGCCGTAGCGGACGGTGTTGCCCTTCGAGTCGTCCGGCTGGGTGTAGATGTAGTCCTGGCCGGTCTTGCCCCAGCGGGTGACGTTGCGCACCGCCAGGCTCGGGCTGAATTCATGGCGCAGGTCGACCGTGGCGACGTCGGTCTGGGTGTCGCGGAAGTCGCGGTTCTTCAGGCCGTAGAAGGCTTCGCGGTCCACGGTGAAGGGGGTGCCGCCGCCGTTCTTGGCCACGTCGGCGCCGCTGGTGACCGGGTTGTTGAACGGGATGCCGGTGTCCGGGATCTCGCTGCTCTTCATGTGGTAGTAGCTCAGGATCGCGCGGGTCGGGCCGTTCAGGCCGAAGGTGACCGTCGGTGCGATGCCCCAGCGTTCGCCGCCGACGACGTCGCGGCCGGCGGTGTCGGCGTTGTGGACCATCGTGTTCAGGCGGAAGGCGGTGCCCTCGCCGATCACGCGGTTGATATCGGTGGTCACGCGGGCATACTTGTCGGTGCCCAGGCCCACGGTGGCGTTGCTGAAGTTGGTGTCCCTGGCCGTCTTGGTGACGATGTTGATGCCGCCGCCGGCCGAGGAACGGCCGCCCAGCGCCGAGTTCGGGCCCTTCACCACTTCGACCTGCTCGATCGCGAAAATCTCGCGCGACTGTGAGCCGGAATCGCGGATGCCGTCGATATAGGTGTCGGTCTGGGCGTTGTAGCCGCGGATGAAGAGGTTGTCGCCCACCGGGTTGCCGCCTTCGGAGGCGCCGATGGTGATGCCCGGGACGGTGCGCAGCGCGTCGGTCAGCGACACGGCGCCGGTCTGCGAGATGGTTTCGGAGGTGACGACGGTGACCGATTTCGGGGTATCCAGCAGGGGCGCGGTGAACTTGTCGGAGCTCGACCTGGCCGGACCCTGGATGGCGCGGTCGCCATTGCCGTTGGCGTTGACGTGCACCTGCGGCAGCTTGCTGCCCTCCTGCATTGCGGGCGCTTCATCGGCCACGCCGCCGGCGTAGGCCAGCGGCATCGCCAGCGTGGCCAGCACGGCGATCGCCGGTGCGGACAGGGTCGAAGCGGAAGGACGTGCGTGTTTCCTGCTCTTGATGAAGGTGCTGCCAGCTTGCGAGTTCGACTTGGTCATTTTCTTCTTAATTGGGGTACGGCCGGGCCTGCCAGTCATACAGGATAGTGATTGATAAGTTTAATGAGAACGATTCGCATTATGGTTTCTATTTAGGTTTTTTGCAAGCGCACATGCCCGCTTCCCGCTCGAAAGCCGAAGGCTTGTGTTCATGGCATGTGGCCGAATCAACTACAATACCGGGGACCAGGGTTTATCATGCCCTTGCGATGTCCACCTTCGAATAAGAGAAACCACAGCGCCATGCGTCGTCCTTCCAAAGATTCATCCCCTAAACTCTCCGTCGAAAGCCAGCGTCTCGTCAGCCTTGCGCAAGCCATCATGCAAGCCGCCAGCCGGGTCGAGGAACGGACCTGGGAGCGCCAGCTGGACACGCAACTGCAGAAGCTGCTCAAGACCAACCACCAGGACAGCATCGACGCCGCCCTGAACGCCCTGTTCAAGGACGACCTCGCTTCCTACGACGTGTTGATGGACGCCGTCGAGGCGGTCAGCGAGTCGGCCACCATGGTGGAACAGCAGGACGGCAGCGACGTCACCTGGCAGGCCCTGCTGGTGGCTGCGCCCGTGCTCGCCTGGACCCGCTTCAACATCGCCTCGGGCAATATCCCGGCAGAGATGCTGTCGACCCTGCAGGCCCACTTCTCGGCCCACCTGCTGGCCGAGGGCACGCGCATCGCCATGGCGCCGACCCTGTATTCGATCGACCAGCTGCCGCGCACCCATGCCGAGACCTACGCGCTCACCCACAAGCTGGCGGCAAGCGCGCACAAGGGCGGCACGGTCAAGCCCGCCGCGCGCGGCGAGGAAACCGCGCCCTTCCTGGCCGACACCCGCTACCTGCTGGTGGCCATCGTCGCGCCGCAGGGCGCCCCGATGTTCCGCTGGCAGGAGCCGCAGCACCACATCCAGTTCGCCGAAGAACGCAACCGCGCGCTGGAACAGTGGCGCGCCCAGGGCACGGCGAACATCGCGCGCCTGCTGCCGGGCTGCGGCGTCGAGCTGCTGCTGCCGGAAGCGTATTACGTGGCCTGCCGCGAAGCCGACAAGCTGATCCGCCCGATCTCGATCCGCGCCGCCGTCCACTACCTCACCCACACCCTGGGCGTGGAGCCCTCGGACCTGCGCGCCGTCATCGCCGGCTTCGGCGAAGAGTCGGCCGACATCCAGATCGACGAATACCGCGTCTCCTTCACGATGCGCCAGGACAGCGACGTCATGTACGGCATCGTGTGGCCGCTCTACGGCCAGGAAGACGAGAACGGCACGCCGATGGAAGGCCCTTACGCCATCGGCCCGGCCCCGCTGACCCCGATCAACGAGATCGTCGCCCACCTGAACGAAGCCGGCATCGCCCACATCAAGCGCATCAGCGAACGCTACGTCGCCGAATACTGCGACGACTGCGGCGCCCCGCTGTTCGCCGACCCGACGGGCGAGCTGGTGCACGCCGAAATGCCGGAAGACGCACCAACCGGCACCGAGCACTTCCACTGAACCGTAGGCGTGGTCCAGTCCAGTGGACTGGACCACGCTTCGCCGTGCGCGCGTTCAAATACACGGTGCATTGACCCGCATCGTCCGATTTCACGCCGCTTGAACGCGCGGTCGGCGAAGCCGACCACCCTGCGAATGTCCCGCGCTCCGTGCTAGAGTTAATGCATCTCATCAACTCTTTTCGGAGTCGTCCCAGATGCCCCGCGTCCTGACCCGTCTCGCCATCGCCGCCCTCGCCCTGTGCACGGCCGGCGCCGCCCTCGCCGCCACCTCTTCCTCCACCGCCCGCTCGCCGCAGGTCGCACGCAGCACCAGCATCAAGGGCAAGATCAATTACCTCACCTTCCTGCCGAAGAATTATTCGCCGCGTGGCGACAAGGTTCCGCTGATTGTCTTCCTGCACGGCTCGGGCGAACGCGGCGCCGACCTGGAGAAGGTCAAGACCTGGGGCCCGCCGGCGATCGTCGAGAAGGACCCGGACTTCCCCTTCATGGTGGTCTCGCCCCAGGTGCCCGAGGGCGAATGGTGGGACAGCTACCAGCTGAAGGTGATGCTGGACGATATCCTCAAGCGCTACAACGTCGACCCGAAGCGCGTCTACCTCACCGGCATCAGCATGGGCGGCTACGGCGCCTGGGACTTCGCGGCCCGCTACCCGGATTACTTCGCCGCGGTCGCCCCCATCTGCGGCGGCGGCATCCCGCGCCTGGCGACCCGCCTCAAGAACGTGCCGGTATGGGTCTTCCACGGCCTGAAGGACGATGCGGTGCCGGAATCGGAATCGGCGCGCATGGTGGACGCGCTCAAGGCGCAGGGAGGGAATGTGAAGTACACGATGCTGCCGGAAGCCGGGCACGTGCAGGCATGGGTGCATGCCTACAACGAGGCCGGCCTGTTCGAGTGGTTCCAGCAGCAGAGCAAGCAATGAAAAACGCCGGCGCGAAGCCGGCGTCGTGATCAGAAGCGGAAGTTCGCCGTCAGGCTGGCCGAACGCGCCGCGCCCGGGGTGTAGCGGTAGCCGCTCTTGTTGATGCTGGCCACGTACTCTTCATCCGCGATGTTGTACACGTTCAGGCGCAGGTCCAGGTTCGGGCTGATGCGATAGGACGCCATCGCATCGAAGACCCAGTAGGACTCGGTGTACTTCGGCGTGCCGACCGCGCCGTCGGTGCCGCGCTTGAGCTCGTCGCTGAAGCGGGCGCCGCCGCCGATCTTGAAGCTTGGCGTCACGTCATACGAGGTCCACAGGGTGAACGAGGACTTCGGCGTGTAGGTCAGGCTGTTGCCGCCGTCCGCAGTGATCATGCGTCCCGCTTCGATGCTGGTGTCCATGTACAGGTAGCCCGCGCTCACCAGCCAGTTGGTCGACAGCGCGCCGGTCATACCCAGCTCGACGCCCTGCACGCGCTTGTGGCCGGTCTGGTACCACTGCAGGTCCACCGGATCCTGCTCGACCTCGTTCTTCACGTCGGTGCGGAACAGGGCCGCCGACAGGGCCAGCTTCTGGCGCAGCAGGTCGAGCTTGCCGCCCAGTTCGTAGGTGCGGGTTGCCTGCGGATCGTAGGCCGGGTTCTGGGCGCTGCTGGCGCTGCCGGAGACCGTGAAGGCCGCGCCGGGCGGCTGCTTCGAGCTGGCGACCATGCCGTAGACGCTGCTGTTGGCGGTCGGCTTGTACAGGAGCGAGGCCTTGCCGTTGACGAGGGTCTTGCCGACGTTGAAACGGGTCGGGACCAGCACGTTGTTGGTCAGGGCCACCGCATTGTAGGTACCGCGGAAACGGTCCACCCGCACGCCGCCGTTGAAGATCCACTTCTCGCCGAACTTCATGGTGTCGAACACGAACAAGCTCTGGGTGTCGACGTCGCCTTCGTTGTGGGCGCCGGTACGGGCCAGGGTCAGGCCGGTGACCGGATCGGCCGGGTTCGGACGGTACAGGTTGGCGGCCGGCAGCGTGCCCAGGCCGGTGCGGCCATAGGTCACCTGGGTCTCGTTGACGAATTCCAGGCCGCTCACCAGGGTGTGCGCCACGTCGCCCGTCGTGAAATCGGTGGTCAGCGTGGTCTGGTTGGTCAGGATCTTGTTCTCGGCGTCCTTGACGGTGCGGGTGCTGCGCGCCACGGTCCAGGTCGAGGGATCGCCGACCACCGGGGTCTTGAAGTTGGCGGTGCTGGCCAGCCAGGCGGTCAGGAGGTAGTCCTGCTTGGTGCGGCCATAGCGGCTGACGTTGGACAGGCGCATGTTCGGCGCGAACTCGTGCTCGACGCGGATGGTGGCCATGTTCGCCTTGACCTTGTCGAAGTCGCTGTTCGAGCCGTAGAAATTGTTCGGGTCGACAGGCGCGGCGCTGCTCAGGAAGGGGCGGGTCGGGTCCGGGCTGGCATAGCCCGGCAGGCCGATGGTCGGCACGCCGCCGTCAGGCACATTGTCCTGGTCCACATGCAGGTAGTCCAGGTAGACGCGGGTCGCGCCGTTCAGGCCGAATCCCAGGCTCGGGGCCACGGCCCAGCGCTTGTTGTTGACCACCTCGCGGCCCGGCGCATCCGAATCCTGGGCCATCGCGTTCAGGCGCAGCGCGATGCCGCGCTCGGCGTTCAGGACCGTGTTGACGTCGGCGGTGGCGCGCTTCTGCGAGTCGGTGCCGCCCAGGATGGAGCCCGATTTACCGGCCGTGAGGTTGGCCTTCTTGCTGACCAGGTTGATCGAACCGGTCGGCGAACCGCGGCCGGTATCGGTGCCCGCCGGGCCCTTCAGGACGTCGATCTGCTCCAGGTTGAAGGTGTCGCGCGAGATCGAACCGATGTCGCGTGCGCCGTCCACGAAAATGCTGCCCGAGGTGTCGAAGCCGCGCATGAAGATCGCGTCGCCGGTGTTGGTGTTGCCGTTCTCTCCCAGGAAGAAGGCGCCCACGCCCGGGGTGTTGCGCAGCGCTTCAGTCAGGGTCACGGCACCCTGCTGCTCGAACAGTTCCTTCTTGATGACCTGCACGGTCTGCGCGGTGTCGAGCAGCTTCTCGGTGTACTTGGCGGAGGATGCGTGCTCGGCCTTGAATGGGTTTTCGGTCTTGCCGACGATTTCGACCTTCGACGAAGGCTTCATGTCCGGCGCCGCGTTGTCCGCGTCGGCCGCGTGGGCGGCCAGCGGCAGCAGGACGGCCGCCAGGGCTGCGCCCATCACGTGGGGTTGCGGGTGTTTGCGGCTTTTTATTGTTTTCATGTCTTGCAGTTCCTTAGCGATCAGAGAGTGGAGGTTCAAGAAAGAAAATTATTGTAAAGAAAATATTCGCATATGTAAACAAGAATCATTCTTATTCGCGTTAACATTATCAATGACCGGAACCCTGCCCCAAAGAAGAAA
>NZ_JBOBRE010000024.1:0-36731 GCF_050586525.1 Massilia sp. BKSP1R2A-1
GCCCAACAGGCAACGGTGACAGCGCCTTTTTTTTTGCCTCAATGCGGCGCCGGGTCGCCTGTCGCCGTCGCCGTCAGCGGATAGCACTGGAAGGCCTCCACCGCGACGTGGGCATCCAGGAATTCGCGGAAGGCCACGACCTGGCCATTCTCGACCGTGAACACGTGCACCCAGTCGCTCTCGAAGTCACGCCCGGTATCGCGCGTGGTCCAGGCGCCGTGGCCCAGCACGACCACCTTGTCGCCCTGGGCGATGAACTCGCGCGGTGCAAAGTCGCGCACCGCCTGCAGCTCGCTGTTGAGCCGGAAGTATTCCTGCACCTGCTCGCGGCCGTGCCGCTTGCCGGTGAAGGGCAGGGTGGGCACCTCGGGAATCTCCCAGTCGACCTCCGTCGACAGGCAGGCCAGGACGTGGTCGACGTCGCCGCGGGCGAATGCCGCATACGCCTGGCGCACCAGTTCAATATTCTGCTGCTCGTTCATGGCCGTCTCCTGGAGGAAGGTGGACTTCCAGTATGGTCCAGGGACGAGAATGTTCAAGGCCTGGCGGTCGTCGGGACGATGCGGGCTGGATCCGCCGCTGTGGAGTTGCCGCAATGCCGGATCTCGCTTCCATTTTCCGTTCGGCATGGCTTCATGGCGCCACCGCCCGGCCGAGGCTTGCCTGGCTGCTGCCTTCGGTCGAGGCGGCGCTTTTCTTCGAACAGTACATGGCGATGTCCGCGCACGACATCAAGGCCTGGACGCTGTCGCCGTCTTGCGGGTAGTGCGCGGCGCCGATGCTGGCCGAGACTTCCAGCACGAGTCCGTCGCCGAGGACGAATGGCGCGGCCAGGGCATGGTGGATCTTTTCCATGGCCGGCTCCACATCCGCAGGAAGAGCAACGGATTCCAGCAGCACCACGAACTCGTCGCCTCCCAGGCGCGCCACGGTATCGCTCTCGCGCACGCAGCCGCCGATGCGCCGCGCCACCTCTTGCAGCAGGCGGTCGCCGGCCGCATGGCCATGCCGGTCGTTGACCTGCTTGAACCGGTTCAGGTCGATGAACAGCAGCGACAGGCGGTCTTGGTGGCGCTGCGCGCGCGCAAGTGCGGTCTCGAGGCGGTCGAGGAACAGGCGCCGGTTTGGCAGTTGCGTGAGCTCGTCGTGCATCGCCATGAAGTGCATCCTGGCCTGGAGCTGCTTGCGCTGGATGGCCGCGGCGAACTGATTCGCCACGAACAGCAGCAGGCTGCGCTCGTGCTCGGTATACCCGCGGCCGGGATTGCACAGGGCCAGCACGCCAACTGTTTCCCGCACCGCCGTCAGCGGGACCGCCAGCATGCCGTCGCCACCATGCGAGACTGCACATGAGGCGCTCTGCACGGTGTTGTTGCGCATGGCATCTTCACACAGGCTCAACAGTGGTGCGGCAAGCGCGGTATCGCCCGCGTGGTAGGTCAGACGCAGCGCCTGGGCGGCGCCCTCGGGCAGGGCGACGGCGAAGGCAGACGCCGGCAGCAGCTCGCCAATGATGTCGTGGCAGCGCTGGAACAGGCTGGGCAGGTCATGGCATGCGTGGGCGGCTTCCGACAGGGCGTACAGTGCGGCCTGCATCGCCTGGGCCTGCTTCAAGGGCGTGACGTCGCGCGCCACCGCCACTCGCAGCTGTTCGGTTTCGAGCCAGCGCGCCGACCACATGATATGCACGACGCTCCCATCCTTGCGCACATAGCGGTTCTCGAAGTTGGTGTGCGAGCGGCCCTGCATGACCGCCTGGGCCGCGGCCATGGTACGGGCGCGGTCCGTCGGCGCCACCAGGTCCATCACCAGCTTGCCGGTCATTTCTTCCCGGGTATAGCCGAAGATGCTCTCGCAGGCGGCGCTGACGAACACGAAGCGGCCGCTGGCGTCGACCAGGCAGATTGCATCGAGCAGAAGGTCGGCCAGGCCGGCCACTGGTGCGTCGAGAAGATCGTCCATGCCTCTTATTCTAGTGGCGCGGCTCGCTTCCTGGTGATATGCAATGTAAATATTTCTGGCGCTGGCAGGTGCCGGCCGGCCGATCGGAAAACCTGTCAGGGCCGCGCGGCTTCGATCAGTTCCACGCGGTTGCCGAAGGGGTCTTCGATGCCGGCGCGGCGCCGGCCGTAGACCTGCACTTCTTCACGCACGGCGACGCCGCGGTCGCGCAGCAGCGCGCAGTAGGCCTCGAATTCCTCCACCACGAAGGCCGGGTGCGCCTTCTTGTTCGGCGCGAAGCCCTGCTCGGCGCCGATGTGCAGTTGGCTGGAGCCCAGCTGGAACCAGACGCCGCCCGAGGCATTCAACGGCGCCGGCTTCGGCACTTCCCGCAGGCCCAGCACGCCGCCATAGAAGGCGCGCGCGGCCTCGTCGGCGCCGGGAGGAACGGCGACCTGGACATGGTCGATGTCGGCAATACGGGGCATGGCAGCCTCCACGGTGTTGGCGAAGCCGCATTATCGCATCCGCCGGCCGGCCCCTGTCGTTACGCCGTCATGACGATCGGCAAAGTCCGTTTACTGCCGAGTTGCTGTGCTACTCTCATCGTTTGTTCTTCGACAAGGGTAAGTCATGGCTGAAAAGACGCAAACGCAGACGGCTGCCGGGAAAGCTGGCGGACTCAATCGCATCCTGAACGCGGTCGAAGTGGTCGGCAACAAGCTGCCCGATCCTGCGATCCTGTTCGCCCTGCTGCTGGCCGTGGTCTGGCTGGCCTCGTGGGCGATGTCGGGCATGATATTTACCGAGATCGATCCGCGCTCCGGCAAGGCCATCGAGGTCAAGAACCTGCTCGCGCCCGCCGCCCTGACGGACTTCGCATCGCGCATGGTCAATACCTTCGTCACTTTCCCGCCGCTGGGCGTGGTGCTGGTGGCGATGCTGGGCCTGGGGGTGGCGGAGTACACCGGCTTCATCAACGCCGGCCTGCGCAAGATCCTGTCCGTCACGCCCAGGCGCCTGCTCACGCCGGTGCTGGTCGGCGTCGGCGTGCTGAGCCATGTGGCCGTCGATGCCGGCTATGTGCTGGTGATTCCGCTGGGCGCCGTCATCTTCTACGCGGCCGGACGCCATCCGCTGGCCGGCATTTCGGCGGCCTTCTTCGGCGTGTCCGGCGGCTTCTCGGCCACCTTCTTCCTGCCTTCCAGCCTCGATCCGCTGCTGGCCGGCCTGACCCAGGTGGCGGCGCGGCTCTCGTCCGATCCGGACGCCGCCTCGGTCGTCATCAACCCCCTGAACAACTATTACTTCACGACGGCGTCGCTGTTCCTGGTGATCTTCGTCGGCTGGTTCCTGACCGATAAAATCATCGAACCGCGCCTGAAGAAGACCGCCGTCGTCGATGCCGATCCGGCGGCCTTGCCGAAGCTGGACGAACTGCAGCCCCGCGAGCGCAAGGGCCTGCGCTGGGCCGGCATCGCGATGGTCGCCAGCCTGGCGCTGCTGGTGCTGTCGATCGTGCCGGAGAGCTCGGCATGGCGTGCGCCGGATACCCGCGAGATCACGCACGCGTCGGCGCCCCTGATGCAGTCGATCGTCCCGCTGATCTTCATTTTCTTCCTGATCCCGGGCGTGGTGTACGGCTATGTCGCCGGCACCGCAAGGAACCACCGCGACATCGTCAAGGGGATGAGCCATGCCATGAGCGGCATGGGCTACTACATCGTCATGGCCTTCTTCTGCGCGCAGTTCATCTTCGCCTTCGGGCAGTCGAACCTGGGCGCGCTGCTGGCGATCAAGGGCGCCCTGTGGCTCAAGGAGATGGCCTTCCCGATGGGCGTCACCCTGGCCGGCATCGTGCTCCTGACGGCGACGGTCAACCTGTTCGTCGGTTCGGCCTCCGCGAAATGGGCCCTGATCGGCGCGGTCATGGTGCCCATGCTGATGGAACTCGGCGTCTCGCCCGACATGACCCAGGCCGCCTACCGCGTCGGCGACTCCTCGACCAACATCATCACGCCGCTGCTGCCTTACTTCCCGCTGATTATCGTGTTCTGCCAAAAATACGTGCAGTCGACCGGCATCGGCACGCTCATCGCGCTGATGCTGCCGTACTCGGTGGCGATGCTGGTATGCTGGACCGCCTTCCTGCTGGGCTTCTGGGCGCTGGACATCCCGCTTGGCGTCGGATCGACCTACACCTACCCGGCAGCGAACTGAACGCTCATATCCCTATTCGCTACGACATGGAGACTGTGTGAAATACGCTACGCTAGTTTTGATGGGCCTTGCCGCCGCCACCGTGCAGGCCGCCGACGCGCCGAAGTTCGACGCCAAGCGCCTGTCGCAGGACGTGAAAGTGCTGGCCTCGGACGAATTCGAGGGCCGCGGCCCGAACACCGCCGGTGAAACCAAAACCGTGGACTACCTGGTAGAGCAGTTCAAGGCGGCCGGCCTGCAGCCGGGCGGCGACCTGGCGGGCGGCAAGCGCGCCTGGACCCAGGACGTGCCCCTCGGGCGCTTCGAGATCAAGGGTCCGGTCGCGCTCAACCTGGTCGAGGGCGGCAAGACCCGCAGCCTGAAGCAGGGCGAGGACATGGCGGTGCGCGCCTCGATGAGCGGCATGAAGCAGGTCGCCTTCAAGAATGCGCCGCTGGTCTTCGTCGGCTACGGCGTCACCGCGCCGGAGCGCAAGTGGGACGACTTCAAGGGCATGGACCTGAAGGGCAAGCTGGCCGTGGTCCTGATCAACGACCCGGACTTCGAGCCAGGTGCGGGCGAATTCGGCGGCAAGGCGATGACGTATTACGGGCGCTGGACCTACAAGTACGAGGAAATGGCGCGCCGCGGCGCGCTGGGCACCATCATCGTGCACGAGACCGCGCCGGCTTCCTATGGCTGGGCGACGGTGAAGAACTCGAACACCAACGTGATGTACGACGTGGTGCGCAAGGAGCCGCTCAAGTCGCACGCGCCGATGGAAGCCTGGATCCAGCGCGACCTCGCGGCAAGCATCTTCAAGAGCGCGGGGCTCGACTTCGAAGCGCTCAAGAAGCAGGCGCAGACGCGCGGCTTCAAGCCGGTCGAACTCAAGGGCGTGACCCTGTCGGCCGACTACGCGGTCGATGCCCAGGTCATCAAGTCGAAGAACGTGGTCGCCATCCGCCCGGGCAGCAAGCAGCCGGACCAGGTGGTGATCTACAGCGGCCACTGGGACCACCTGGGCGTGGGCCAGCCGGATGCGAAGGGCGACAAGGTCTATAACGGCGCGGTGGACAACGCCACCGGCATCGCCGCCATGCTGGAACTGGCGCGCGCCTACGGCAAGGCGCCGGCGCCGGCGCGCAGCGTCGTGTTCCTGGCAGTGACGGCCGAAGAGAAGGGCCTGCTCGGCTCGGAGTACTACGCCTCGAACCCGCTGTATCCGCTGGCGTCGACCGTGGGCGTGATCAACCTGGACGCCCTCAGCCCCTACGGCCCGGCAAACAACTTCACCATCTCGGGCAGCGCCAAGCTGGAACTGCTGGACCAGCTGGTCGCCAAAGCCAAGGGGTGGAACATGCAGTATTCGCCGGACCCGAAGCCGGAAGCGGGCTACTTCTTCCGCTCCGACCACTTCCCCTTCGCCAAGCGCGGCGTGCCGGCCATCTCCTTCGGTTCCGGCAACGACTGGGTGCAAGGTGGCGTCAAGGCGGGCAAGGCTTCGGAAGAGGCCTACACCGAGAAGGCCTACCATCAACCCGCGGACAACTTCGACCCGAGCTGGCCCTTCACCGGCATGGCGCGCGACCTCGAGCTGCTGTATGGGCTGGGCAGCGACCTGGCCAACTCCGGCAAGTGGCCGAACTGGGCGGCGGATTCAGAGTTCCGTGCGGCGCGCGATCAGTCGGCGTCGCTGCGCAAATAAGCGGCGCACCATGAAAAACGCCACCGCGGACGGTGGCGTTCGAAAGGCTCAGGCAGGGATTACCAGCCCAGGTCCTTCAGCAGCGGCAGGGTCAGGTCTTTCGGCGGCGTCACTTCCAGCGTCAGGTCGTCGTTGATGCTCGGCTCCATCAGCAGGTTCGGCGAGGCCGAGACGTCGAAATGCGAGACCGAGGAGCCGCCCACCAGCGGGTTCGGCGTATACAGCAGCGGACGTCCAGCGAGATCGGCGCCGGCCTTGCGGTTCGGGTCGATGGCGAGCGACGCGGTCACCTGGCCGGGCGCGCTGCGCGTGCCGTAGGGCTTGGCTGCGGCCACGGCCGCCTTCAGGGTCGCGCCGTCCTCCTGGGTCACGCCGACCGAAGGAATCCGCACCGAGGAGTCGGCGCCGCCCGGAGCGAAGCTGCCTGCGACGTTATTGGCCAGCACCACCGCCACCGCACCCGCGTCTTGCGCGTTCTTCACCTTCTGGGTGAAGGGGCAGCCGCCGCGGCTGATGATCGGCACCTTGCCTTTGGCTGCGGCGACGTTGGCCGCGTTGAACGGCGAGCAGCCCGGGCCGAGTTCGCCGGCCTGGGTGGCGATCACCGCCAGCACGCCCAGCTTGCCGGTGCTCGGGACGGCCGGACCGAAGACCGACGGAGTGTATGGCGCGGTCGGGACCGTGCCGGCCGGGCTGGCCGACTTCACCACCGGCAGCGACGCCAGCATGCTGGCGCCGGCGACCGTCCTGGGGCCGGTCCAGGCCAGCTGCAGCGGATTGATCGCCGAGGCCTTGCGCTCGGCGGCGCTCATCTGCAGCCAGGTCTTCTTGGCCGTGTTGTCGTACATGAAGCGTTCCCAGATGCTCGGGTAGCCGTAGACGCGATTGCCGGACGAGGTGCTGACGCCGAGGACCGAGAAGCCGAGTCCGTGGCCCAGTTCGTGCAGCAGGGTGGCGGCGAAGTCGACTTCGTCGCCGTTGTTGCCGTCCAGGCCGAGGTAGAAGGGGCTGCCGGCCAGGCAGTCCGGCTGGCCGAGGCGGGCGTTGAACTGGGTCTTGATGTCGACGTTGCCGTAGCCGCTGCCGTCGTCCGGCTGGCCTTCGGACAGGTTCTCGCCGATCAGCTTGTTGGCCAGCGCCTGCGGATACAGGGTGGGTTCCTGGCCTGGCTCCTCCAGGATCCAGATGTTCCAGGCGCCGGCGCTGCCGAGCGTGGCGGTGGTCGCCGTGCAGGCCAGGTTTTCCCAGCCGGCCGAGACGGTGATCTCGACGTCGCTCTCCAGCTTGCTGGCCCAGACGTCGGCGACATGGCGGTACACGTTCATGCGCTGCTCGCCGAGCGTGGTGCCCATGTTGCCGCCGACCGGCTTCACAGGGGTCGGATCGTTGAAGCCGTAGCCGGCCGGATCACGGCTCTGGATCTTGATGGTGGCGGCTTCGGCGGCCAGGCAGGTCAGGGCGGCGGCGGCGGCGATCAGCGAACGGGCGGCGGTGCGCGAAAAGGGGTTCATCTGCATGGTTACTCCGTGACGGCCTGGGTGGAATGGACGTGACCTTTGGCGACAGCGTCGGCGCCGGCGCCGTGCGAATCGAAGCATTGGCGCTCGATGCCGCCGTCGGGTTTGCGCACCGCGACGGATTGGGACATCATCTCGTCGGTCACGCGGAATCCGCGCAGGCCGCTGCGGCTGACCTTGCTCAGCGGCTTCTGCGGCGCCGCGCGCATCATGCTCTTGGCGGCATCCGCCTGCATCTTCAGCGCAGCCGCTTCGGCTGCGGTCGGCGCGCGCAGCCTGCCGGTTTCGGCGTCCTTGACGACGACCAGCGACTCGG
The DNA here is from genome assembly GCF_050586525.1 of Massilia sp. BKSP1R2A-1. Classification (NCBI taxonomy): domain Bacteria; kingdom Pseudomonadati; phylum Pseudomonadota; class Betaproteobacteria; order Burkholderiales; family Oxalobacteraceae; genus Massilia; species Massilia sp. BKSP1R2A-1. The sequence continues at coordinate 7,682 of NZ_JBOBRE010000024.1, forward strand.
CGCCTTGCTGATCGGCTTCCTGGGCGGCGGCTCCGGCGGACAGGCCCAGCAGGGCCAGGGTGATGCCGGCGGCGCACAGCAGGCGCGGGCCGGACGGGTGTTTCTGGGACATGGCGTTCTCCTGATATCGGGTTGGGCGAAGCACGCTTTCGCTGCGCGTTCCGCTTGCGAATGGGCGGCTTGCGATCAGCCGCGTTTGCGGCGGCGGGCCGCGACCAGGCCCATGACGCCGGCGCCCAGGATCAGCATGCTCGACGGTTCCGGAATCGCGCTGATGCTCAGGTTATCGAAACCAATGTAATTGGCGAAGTCGGCTTCGCCCGTGTAGAGCAGCCCGAAGCGGGCATTGCCGGTGGCCAGGCCCTTCTCGAAGCGGGCTTCGTAGCGCACCCAACCGTCGGTGTCGGCGGTCTCGGCGCTCGACATGGTGAAGTTCGCAGGTGCGATGCCGCCGTTGCTGAAGCCGAAGGAGAACATGTCGCTGTACCCGTCCGCCGCACCGGCGCGCGCCCAGAACGACACGATGGCGCCCTGGTCAACGGAAAACTCGGGGGTGATCAGCCAGTTCGCCAGGGTGCCGCCGGCAGCCGCGTTGTTGTAGTTTGCCGCGATGTAGCCATTCGGGGCGCCGCTCTTGGCGCTGAACGCTTGCTGATCGCCTTGGTACCAGCCGGTGACGCCAGCCGGCGAACTCATGTTGTTCAAGACCCAGCCATTGCCGGCCAGCGTGCCGACGTTTTCAAAACCTTCCTTCACGAGATAGTCGGCGTGGGCCGAGGCCATCATCCCCGACATTACCATTGCAGCAAGTGCTTTCTTCATCATCGAGTGGGCTCCAAAGAGTTGGACAGTGGGCGGGGCCGCTTGTGGCTGGGCCCATCCCGCAGTAGCGGCGAAAGATCATTGGCCGATACGTCTGTTAGGCATTTAACGTGCCAGCTCTCTAGACAATTGATTTAACTAAGGAATATTGGTCTGCCACAAAAGTTATACATATAAATGTAAAACTCTTCGACAAAATGCGAAGAAAAACGCATTTTTGCACAAAAAAAGTGCAAAATTTTCGGTGTTGTCAATACACTGTAGATGTTGCTGGGAAATGCTGCAGCGCAGATCACACAGCGGAAATGAAGGATACCGGTGCATGGCAACACCCGGCGTTGCGTCGCATCATTTCGGGGCAAGGAGGCAGGAAGGCAGTCGTCGGGAAACCTGACAGTGGCAGCGCGAATACAGCGCAGACTTGTCACAGCTTGATGACAGTAATGGTCCGAAAGCAAAAACGCCACCCGAAGGTGGCGTTTGCGAATTCTTGGTGGCCCGGGGCGGAATCGAACCACCGACACAAGGATTTTCAATCCTCTGCTCTACCAACTGAGCTACCAGGCCAAGAGAGGCATGATTATAGCCAGCGATTTTCATCTGCGCAAGCCCCTGGCGGAATCCTGTTCACGCGGGGCCGCGCGCGGCCCGCAATGCCCGGCGCGCTATTGGCATCTCGCTATAATGTGTTTCATGACTACCACCACCGCCCAGCATCGCAGCGACGTCTGCATCGTCGGCAATGGCGCCATCGCCAAGACCGCCGCCCTTGGTTTCGCCCAGTCGGGGTACAGCGTCACCCTCCTGGCGCCGCCTGCGCGCCCGGCGCCCGACGCGCCGACGGCCTCGGCCGCGGAAAAGCCCTGGGACGTGCGGGTCTATGCCCTGAACCATACGGCGCACGACCTGCTGGCCGGGCTCAAGGTCTGGGGTGCACTCGACCTGGCGCGGGTGCAGGCGGTCGATGCGATGGACATCCATGGCGACGGCCAGCAGGGCGGCAACCTCGGCTTCGACGCCTTCGGCGCCCATGTCGGCACCCTGGCCTGGATCGTCGAGGACAGCAACCTGAACGGCGCACTGGACGCGGCCCTGAAATTCGCGGCGAACGTGCAGATCGTCTCCGGCTGCGCGGTGGACCTGACGTGCAGCGAAGCGGGGGCGGCCATCGTGCTGGAAGACGGCAGGAAGATCGCCTGCGAGCTGGTCGTCGGTGCCGACGGACGCGAATCGTGGGTGCGCGGCCAGTGCGACATCGGGGTCGACTACCGCATGTATCACCAGCGCGCCATCGTCACCAATTTCGCCTGCGAGAAGCCGCACCACGGCGTGGCCCACCAGTGGTTCACCTGCGCCGACGGCATCATCGCGCTGCTGCCGCTGCCCGGCAACCAGGTCTCGCTGGTCTGGTCGGCGCCCGAGACCCTGGCCGACACCCTCATGGACGAGTCGCTCGGCGAGCTGGCGATCCGTCTCGGCGAATACGCCGACGAGAAGCTCGGCGCCCTGCGCCCGCTGCAGCCGGAAGCCGTCAAGGCGGTGCCGCTGGCGCTGGTGCGTCCGCACTCCCTGGTGGCGCCGCGCGTGGCTCTGGTGGGCGACGCCGCCCACGCCGTGCATCCGCTGGCCGGCCACGGCATGAACCTGGGCTTCGGCGACATCCACGACCTGCTCCAGGTGCTGCGCGAGCGCGAGGACCGGCGCGGCATCGCCGACGAGCGGGTGCTGGCGCGCTACGCCCGCAAGCGCAAGGAAGACGTGCTGCTCATGCAATGGGCGACCGACGGCCTCGAACGTTTGTTCGGCGCCAACCTCGAGCCAGTGCGCGTTGTCCGCAATTTCGGATTAAACTTGCTCGATAAATTGCCTATGGTTAAGCGTCGCCTGATGGCGCACGCGATGGGCAAGTAACCCTCAAGGAACACACCATGTTGAAAACCAAGGTCGCCGTGCTGCTGGCGACGGGCCTGCTCGCATCCTGCGTCGAGGCGCAGAATACCGAAGCCGCCATCAAGAAGGCGCTCGAACCGAAGCTGGGCGGCGCCAAGATCGAATCCGTGCGCGAAACCCCCTACGGCGGCCTGTACGAGGTGCGCGTGGCCGGCGACATCCTGTATACCGACAAGAAGGGCGACTACCTCTTCATCGGCCACGTCTACGACACCAAGACCTCGACCGACCTGACCCGCGCCCGCATCGACGAGATCAACAAGATCAAGTTCTCGGAACTGCCGCTGGAGATGGCCCTGAAGCAGGTCAAGGGCGACGGCAAGCGCACCATCGCCGTGTTCGAAGACCCGAACTGCGGCTATTGCAAGCGCCTGCGCCAGACCACGCTCAAGGAACTCGACAACGTCACCATCTACACCTTCATGTACAACATCCTTTCCGAGGATTCCTTCGTGAAGTCGAAGAACATCTGGTGCGCGCCGGACCGCGTGAAAGCCTGGGATGACTGGATGATCAACGGCAAGCTGCCGCCGAGCGCGCCGGCCGCCTGCGAGTCCCCGAACGACAAGATCGTCGCCCTCGGCCAGAAGCTCAAGATCCAGGGCACGCCGGCAATCTTCTTCACCGACGGCTCGCGCATTCCCGGCGCGGTCGATCTGAAGACGCTGGAAGCCAAGCTGCAAAGTCTCAAGTAGGGCGGATGGCTTCGCCGTCGCGCGTTCAGCCAAAGAATGCGTCACCACTGCGCATCCGTGAGTTGAACGCGCGGTAGGCAGAGCCGACCACCCTACAAAAACAAGAACGATCGTAGTCCAAACTAGGGAGCAGTACATGGTGACCTTGAACATCAACGGGCGCGACCTGCAGGTCGACGCCGATCCTTCCACGCCCATCCTCTGGGCGCTGCGCGACAACCTCGACATGACCGGGACCAAGTTCGGTTGCGGCGCGGCCCTGTGCGGCGCCTGTACCGTGCACCTGGACGGCAACCCGATCCGCTCCTGCATCACGCCGATTTCAAGCGCGCAGGGGATGAAGATCACCACCATCGAAGCGATGGAAAACGACAGCGTCGGCAAGGCGGTGCAGGACGCCTGGGTCAAGCACGATGTGCCGCAATGCGGCTACTGCCAGAGCGGCCAGGTGATGAGCGCCGTCGTCCTGCTGCGCACCAACAAGCGCCCGAGCGACGCCGACATCGACAATGCGATGAGCGGCAATATCTGCCGCTGCGGCACCTATCAACGGATTCGCGCGGCCATCAAGGATGCCGCCAAGACCCTGGCCTGAAGGAGCCGCCATGCACATCGACTGGATCGACCGCGCGGCAGCCGCCCGCGCCATCGGCAGCGGCCTGTCGCGGCGCGGCTTCCTGAAGACCGGCGCGCTGGCGACAAGCGGCCTGGTGCTGGGCTTCGTCGTCCCCGGCGCCAACCGCTTCGCCCAGGCCCAGGGAGCCAAGGTCTACGCCCCCAACGCTTTCCTGCGCATTGCGCCGGACAACACCGTCACCGTCATCGTCAACCGCCTGGAATTCGGGCAGGGCGTACACACCTCGCTGCCGATGCTGATCGCCGAGGAACTCGACGCCGACTGGTCGCAGATGCGCGGCGAACTGGCGCCGGCCGGCGACATCTATAAAGACCCTGCCTTCGGCATCCAGATCACCGGCGGCTCGGGCAGCATCGCGCGCGGCTTCACCCAGTACCGCGAGATCGGCGCCCGCGCCCGCGCGATGCTGGTGGCGGCCGCCGCCGAGCAGTGGAAAGTCCAGCCTGGCCAGTGCCGGACCGAGAAGGGTGTCGTAGTCGGCCCGGCCGGCCAGAAGGCCAGCTACGGTTCGCTGGCCGAGGCCGCGATGAAGCAGCCGGCGCCGGCGACCGTCGTGCTCAAGGACGCGAAAGCCTTCCGCTACATCGGCAAACCCATGCGCCGCATCGATGCGCGCGCCAAGTCGAGCGGCCGCCAGCAGTTCGGCATCGACTTCACGCCGGAAAATGCCGTCACGGTCGTGGTGGCGCGCCCGCCGGTGTTCGGCGCCAAAGTGGCGAAGTTCGATGCCGCAGCCGCGCGCGCCGTGAAGGGCGTGCTCGACGTGCTGGAAGTGGACCTGGACCGCGGCGCGCGGGGCGTGGCCGTGTTCGCAAAAGGCTACTGGCCCGCCAAGCAGGGCCGCGACGCCCTGAACGCCGAGTGGAATACGGGCGAGGTCGAGAAGGTGAGCAGCGACGCCCAGCTGGCGCGCTACCGCGAACTGGCCAAGGCGCCGGGCGGCGCTGTCGCGCGCCAGTCCGACGTGTCGAAGCTGGCCGGCGCGCCGCACCGCATCTCGGCCGTGTATGAATTCCCCTACCTGGCGCATGCGCCGATGGAGCCGCTCAACTGCGTGGTCGACCTGAAGGGCGACGCCTGCACGATCTGGGCCGGCACCCAGTTCCAGACCGTGGACCAGCAGGTGGCGGCGCAGCTGCTGGGCTTGAAACCGGAGCAGGTCACGATCAACACCATGATGGCGGGCGGCGGCTTCGGCCGGCGCGCGGTGCCGTCGTCGGACTGGATCGGCGACGCCGTGCGCATCGCCAAGGCCTACCGAGCCGCCGGCCACGCCGGCCCCGTGAAGATCGTGTGGAGCCGCGAGGACGATATCCGCGGCGGCTACTACCGTCCCTCCTATGTGCACCGCGCCGACATCGGCATCGATGCCAGGGGCGAGATCGTGGCCTGGGACCACAAGGTGGTCGGCCAGTCCATCATGGCCGGCACCCTGTTCGAGCCGATGATGGTCAAGAACGGCGTCGACGGCACCACCATCGAAGGCATGGGTGAGCCGTATGCCCTGCCCATGAACCTCGCCGTCGACGGCGTGCAGCAGAACGTGCCGGTGCTGTGGTGGCGTTCGGTCGGCTCGACCCATACCGCCTACGTGATGGAAACCCTGATCGACGAGGCGGCCCACGTTGCCAGGGTCGACCCGGTCGCCTACCGCAAGAAACTGATGGGCGAGAAGCATGCGCGCCACCGCGCCGCCCTGGACCTGGCGGTCGCCAAGTCCGGCTACGGCAAGAAGGGCTTGCCGAAAGGACGCGCCTGGGGCGTGGCGGTGCACGAGTCCTTCGGCTCGGTGGTCGCCTACGTGGTCGAGGCATCGCTGGTCGATGGCGTGCCGAAACTGCACCGCGCGGTCGCGGGCGTGCACTGCAACCAGCCCGTGAATCCGCTCTCGATCGAGGCGCAGATCCAGGGCGCGGCGCTGATGGGACTGGGCATGACCCTGCCGGGAGCCGCCATCACGCTCAAGGACGGCGTGGTCGAGCAGCAGAACTTCGGCGACTACGTGGTGGCGCGCCACCACGAGATGCCGCAGGTCGAGGTGCACATCGTGCCCTCGAACGATCCGCCGACCGGCATCGGCGAACCGGGCCTGCCGCCGCTGGCGCCGGCCTTCGCCAACGCCGTGTTCCGCCTGACCGGCAAGCGCCTGCGCAAGCTGCCTTTCGACCTGGCGTCGGCATAAGCCATGGCGGCCCTGACCGGCATCCTGTTGGCGGCCGGCAGGGGCCGCCGCTTCGATCCTGCGGGAGTGCGCAACAAGCTCCTGCAAACCCTGCCCGGCGGCGAGCCCGTGGTCGCGGCCAGCGCCCGCCACCTCCTTGCCTGCCTGCCGCGCGTGGTCGCGGTGGTTCCGCCTGACGATGGCGGGGTAGGGGACATCCTGAGAGAACTCGGCTGCGAGGTAACGGTGTGTCCGGATGCCGACACCGGCATGGGCGCTTCGCTCGTGCATGCGCTGCGGCACGCCGGGCCTGCCGAGGGCTGGCTGGTGGCGCTGGGCGACATGCCCTTCGTGGCGGACGCCACCCTGGCGGCGCTGCGCGACGCGGTCCTGGACGGCGCCGGCATCGCCGTTCCCGTATATGCTGGCCGGCGCGGCAACCCCGTCGCCTTCGGCGCCTGCCACCGTGAAGCGCTCCTGGGGCTGGGCGGCGACCAGGGCGCGCGCCGCCTCCTGCAGGCGCATCCCGTCACGGAAATCCTTGTTCAGGATCCCGGCATCCTGCGCGATATCGACACACCCTCGGACCTGCCCGCTTGACATATGCATGTCAATGTTTCCAGTCGTGATCGAATCCGATTACACTAGGGAGCATATTCCGGCCGCACGTCCCTACAAAATGAAAAAACCTTTCGAAAAAAAGCGCACCGCGCAGCCAGCCATCCAGTATGCGATCGTCCCCAAGGATCTGGCGGCGCACCTGTTCAACGTCACGGTCACGGTAGCGGCCCCTGACCCTGAGGGACAGGTCTTCTCTCTCCCGGCATGGATCCCGGGCAGCTACATGATCCGTGAATTCGCCCGCAACATCGTGCGCATCCGCGCCGAAAGCGGCGGCACCGACGTGCTGCTTACCAAGCTGGACAAGCATTCCTGGCGCGCCGCGCGCACGAGCGGTCCCCTGACCCTGCACTACGAGGTCTATGCCTGGGACCTGTCGGTGCGCGCCGCCCACCTCGACCAGACCCATGGCTTCTTCAACGGCACCAGCGTGTTCCTGCGCGTGGTCGGCCAGGAGGCCTTGTCGCAGCAGGTCGACATCCAGCGCCCCGTCGACCCGGCGGCGAAATCCTGGCGCGTGGCCACCGCGATGAAGGAACTGGGCGCCAAGCGCTACGGCTTCGGCACCTATGTGGCCGCGAACTACGACGAGCTGATCGACCACCCGGTCGAGATGGGCGACTTCGAGCTGGCCACCTTCAAGGCGCACGGCATCCCGCACGACATCGTCATCACCGGCCGCGTGCCGAACCTGGACATGGCGCGCCTGCAGGCCGACCTGAAAGCCATCTGCGAAACCCAGATCGCCTTCTTCGAGCCGCAGACGAAGAAAGCGCCGATGGACCGCTATGTGTTCATGACCATGGCCGTCGGCGACGGCTACGGCGGCCTGGAACACCGCGCTTCCACCGCCCTGATCTGCGCGCGCGCCGATCTGCCGAGCACGGCCAGCCCGAAGACCGCCGAGCCGGGCGAAGGCTACCTGCGCTTCCTTGGCCTGTGCAGTCACGAGTACTTCCACACCTGGAACGTCAAGCGCATCAAGCCGGCCGTGTTCGCGCCCTACGACCTGCAGGTCGAGAATTACACGCCGCTCCTGTGGCTGTTCGAAGGCTTCACCAGCTATTACGACGACCTGATGCTGGTGCGCGCCGGGATCATCGGCGAGGCGACCTATTTCAAGCTGCTGTCCAAGACCATCGGCGGCGTGTTGCGCGGCAGCGGCCGCAGCAAGCAGAGCGTGGCCGAATCGAGCTTCGACGCCTGGAGCAAGTACTACCGCCAGGACGAGAACTCGCCGAACGCCATCATCAGCTACTACACCAAGGGTTCGCTGATCGGCCTGGCCTTCGACCTGACCATCCGCGCCAAAACCAATGGCGGCAAGTCGCTCGACGACGTGATGCTGGCGCTGTGGGAACGCTTCGGCCGCGACTTCTACAAGGGCGCCGGACGTGGCGTGACGGACGCCGAGGTCGAAGCCATCTTCGACGAGGTCGCGGGGGCTCGCCTGCGCACGCAATTCGACCGCTGGGTGCGCGGCACCGAAGACCTGCCGCTGGCCAAGCTGTATGCCGGTTTCGGCGTCAAGCTGGTGGACGAGCGCAAGGGCGGCAAGCCTTCGCTGGACGCCGGCATCGGTCGCGACGCGCTGGGCGCCAAGCTGACCCAGGTCCACGAAGGCGGCGCCGCCCACCGCGCGGGCCTGTCGGCGCACGACGTGGTGATCGCCATCGACGGCCTGCGCGTGACCGGCAATCCCTCGAACGTCGACGCCCTGCTGTGCCGCTACCGCGTCGGCGACAAGGTCAAGGTCCACGCCTTCCGCCGCGACGAGCTGATGGAATTCGACCTCACCCTGCAGGGCGACCGCGTGCCGGGCATCACCCTGTCGCAGGCCGTCGCAGGAAAAAAGTCGACGGCCCTCAAACGCCCGAGCGCCGTCTAACCGTAGGCGTGGTCCGGTCCAGGGGACCGGACCACGCTTTGCCGCCCACGCGTTCAAACCGATCCCGCACCGAGGCTCACTTTGAAATTTGCCCTGACCGCCGCTGTCCTCTCGCTTGTCGCCGCCTCCGCATCCGCCCAACTCCCCGCCCCGCTGAAATCCGACGTCTCAACACGCGTCAGCGGCATGTACCCCTGGCTCGACACAGTCTATAAAGACCTGCACGCCAACCCCGAAATCGCCTTCCAGGAAGTCCGCACCGCCGGCAAGCTCGCCGCCGAAATGCGCAAGCTCGGCTTCGAGGTAACGGAAAAGGTCGGCAAGACCGGCATCGTCGCCGTCCTGAAGAACGGCGCCGGCCCCACGGTACTGGTGCGCACCGAGATGGACGGCCTGCCGATGGAGGAGAAGACCGGCTTGCCCTACGCCAGCCGCGCCAAGGCCGTCAGCAACGGCAGCGAGAGTTTCGTCACCCACAGCTGCGGCCACGACATCCACATGGCCGGCTGGCTCGGCACCGCGCGCACGCTGGCCGAGATGAAGGGCAAATGGAAGGGCACCCTGGTCTTCATCGCCCAGCCGGCCGAAGAGATCGTCTCCGGCGCCAAGGCGATGCTGGACGACGGCCTGTTCAAGCGCTTCCCGAAGCCGGACTACGCCTTTGCCCTGCATTCCTGGCCGCTGGCCCACGGCACCGTCGGCTTCAACGACGGTCCGGTCTCGTCCAATTCGGATTCCATCGAGATCGTCTTCAAGGGACGCGGCGGCCACGGCTCCGCGCCCGATAAATCGCTCGACCCGATCACCATCGCGGCGCGCTTCGTGGTGGACGTGCAGACCGTCGTCAGCCGCGAAAAGGATCCGAAGGAGTTTGGTGTCGTCACCATCGGCGCCATCAACGGCGGCACGGTCGGCAACATCATCCCGGACAATGTGCAGGTGCGCGGCACCATCCGTTCCTACAGCCCGGCCGTGCGCGCCAAGCTGCTGGAGGGCGTGCGCCGCGTGGCCAATGCCTCCGCCGCGATGGCCGGTGCACCGGCGCCCGACGTCCAGTTGATTTCTGGCGGCGCAGCCATCGTCAACAGCGAAGCGCTGGTGAAGAAGACCGAGGCCGTGTTCAGGGACGCCTTCGGCGCCGCCAACGCCCAGCGCATGCCGGCAATGACCGCCAGCGAAGATTTTTCGCTGTTCGTGAACGAAGGCATCCCCTCGATGTTCTTCTTCACCGGCGTCTACGATCCGAAGGCGGTGCAGGAGGCCGAGCGACCCGGCGGCAAGCCGATTGCCTTCAACCATTCGCCTTTCTATGCGCCGGTGCCGGAGCCGTCGATCAAGACCGCCGCGCAGGCCATGAGCCTGGCGGTGTTGAACGTGCTCGGCCGCTGAAGTTCAGTCCTGCGGCCCGGCGAGCGTGCGCAGCTGGAAGCGGTAGTCGCGGTCGAACAGGAAGGTTTCAAGGAAGCTCACCGCCTCCGTATTCGCCGCCACCAGGCCTTCGGGCCGGGGCAGCGGGCCGCTGCGCCGCATCGAGGCCAGGGCGACGCGCGATGCATCCGGGTCGCGCGAGCGCTGCACCCGCACATCGGTCAGCTGGCCTTCCTTGTCTACGGTAATGTTCACCACAACAATCGCCGGCAGCATCGGCGGCAGGCGGCCGCTGAAGATGCGGTCCTTATTGCGTTCGACGATGTGGCGCGCCACGTGCGCCTTGTAGGCGTCGAGCGTGAGCGAAGGGGATGGGACGGGCGCCGGCGTCCTGGCCGGGGGCGGGTCCACCGAAATGGTGCTGCGCTCTTCGACCGGCACGGGTGGGGGAGGGCTGGCGCAGCCGGACAGGAGTGCCAGCAGCGTGGCGAAGAACGCTTTACTGCGAAGAAACGTGTTCATGGTGGATGAGTGGACGTCGCAGGTTGGCGCATCAAGGGCGCTCAACTTCGACGCTTCCGCTCATCCGGAGTTCCGCAAGCTGCGCGGAAAAGGCTGTCAGCCGAACAGGCGCTCCAGCTCGACGCCCGGCTCGGGCGCGCGCATGAAGGCTTCGCCGACCAGGAAGGCGTGCACGTTCGCGTCGCGCATGCGCTTTACGTCCGCCGGCCCCATGATCCCCGACTCGGTCACCACCATGCGATCCTGCGGGATGCGCGGCAGCAGGCCGAGGGTGGTGTCGAGCGAGACCTCGAAGGTGCGCAGGTTGCGGTTGTTGATGCCGACCAGCGGGGTCTTCAGCTTCAGGGCGGCCGTCAGCTCCTCGCCGTCGTGCACTTCGACCAGCACGTCCAGCCCCAGGTCCAGCGCGCAGGCTTCGAGATCCGCCATCAGGCCGTGGTCCAGCGCCGACACGATCAGCAGGATCGCATCCGCGCCCATCGCGCGCGCCTCGTAGACCTGGTAATGGTCGACAATGAAGTCCTTGCGGATCACCGGCAGGCTGCATGCCGCGCGCGCCTGGCGCAGGTAGTCCACGGAGCCCTGGAAGAACTGCACGTCGGTCAGCACCGACAGGCAGGCCGCGCCGTGCCCGGCGTAACTCCGGGCGATGGCGGCCGGCTGGAAGTCGGGGCGCAGCACGCCTTTCGACGGCGAGGCCTTCTTCACTTCCGCGATGATGCCGGCGTTGCCGGCGGCGATTGTTTCGCGCAGGCTCCGTTCGAAACCGCGGATGCCCTGGCGTGCGTCCAGGTCGCTTTCGACCTCGCGGCGCAGGCTGTTGAGGTCGCGCTGCTTCTTCGCGGCGGCCACTTCGTCGGCCTTGACGGCCAGGATCTTGTTGAGGATATCGGACATAAGAAAAACTCAGGTTTGCTTGGACAGTGCGAGCTTCACGCCAAGCCAGACGAACAGGCCGCCCGTGGCACGGTTGAGCCATAGCGAGACGGAAGGGTTGAGCTTGAGGCGCTCGCTGGCCTTGGCCGTGGTGAGCGCGAGTCCGCAGCACCACAGCATGCCGTTGACATTGAATATGCAGCCCAGGACGATGAAGGCCATGGCCTTGCTTGGCGCCTCGAGCGCGATGAACTGCGGCACGAAGGCCAGGAAGAACAGCGCGACCTTCGGATTGAGCACGTTGGTGAGAAACCCCTGGGCGAAGATTTTCCGGTAGGGCAGGGCAGCGAGCACCGGCGCCCTGGTCTCGCCGCTGGCCTTGCGGCTGCGCAGCAGGCCCACCGCCATGTAGAGGATGTAGGCCGCACCGGCGAGCTTGACCACCGTGAAGGCCGTCGCCGACGTCGACAGCACCGCCGACAGGCCCAGCGCGGCCGCGAAGATGTGCACCATCGTGCCGGCGCCGATGCCGAGCGAGGCGGCGACGCCGGCGCGCCAGCCCTGGGTGGCGCTGCGGGTCATGATCAGGAGCGAATCAGGACCCGGCATGATGTTCAGCAGCAGTCCGGAAATGATGAAGAGCGGAAGGTCATGGATGCCGAACATGCTGCCTTCCTTTAGGCGTGGCCGCCGAGCTGGCGCGTGACGGTGACGAATTGCTCGAGTTTGGCCAGGGCCGCGCCGGACGCGATCGTAGCACGCGCTTTCGCCAGGCCTTCCTCGATCGAAGAAACAACCCCGGCTGCATACAGGGCGGTGCCGGCGTTCAGCGCCACGATGTCGGTCGCCGGACCGGCCTCGCCGCGCAGCGCTTCCATCACCCGTTCCCTGGACTCGGCGGTGTTGGCCACCTTCAGGTTGCGGCTCGAGATCATCGACATGCCGAAGTCTTCCGGGTGGATCTCGTATTCGCGGATCTCGCCGTTCACCAGTTCACCCACCAGGGTGCCGGCGCCGAGCGAGACTTCGTCCATATTGTCGCGGCCCCACACCACCATCGCATGCTGGGCGCCGAGACGTTGCAGCACGCGCACCTGGATGCCGACCAGGTCGGGGTGGAACACACCCATCAGGATGTTCGGCGCGCCGGCCGGATTGGTCAGCGGCCCCAGGATGTTGAAGATGCTGCGCACGCCCAGCTCGCGGCGCACCGGCGCCACGTGCTTCATCGCCGCATGGTGGTTCGGGGCGAACATGAAGCCGATGCCGGTCTGGGCGATCGACTGGGCGATCTGCTCGGGTTTCAGGTCGATCTGGGCGCCGAGCGATTCGATCAGGTCGGCGCTGCCGGAAGACGAGGACACACTGCGCCCGCCGTGCTTGGCCACGCGGGCGCCGGCGGCCGCGGCCACGAACATCGAGGCGCTGGAAATATTGAAGGTGTTGGCGCCGTCGCCACCGGTGCCGACGATGTCGAGCAGGTGGGTGGTGTCGGCCATCGGCACCTTGGTCGAGAATTCGCGCATCACCTGCGCGGCGGCGGTGATCTCGCCGATGGTTTCCTTCTTCACGCGCAGGCCCATGGTCAGGGCCGCGATCATGGTGGGCGACATCTCGCCCGACATGATCTGGCGGAACAAATGCAGCATCTCGTCGTGGAAGATCTCACGGTGTTCGATACAGCGCAGCAGGGCTTCTTGTGGGGTGATCGGCATGGCGGATCCTTCAAAGGGCGTAATTCGGGCGTGGCGCCGCATGCGATGCGGCACGTGCGCAAGGGCGCATCAGCGCGCGAGGAAGTTCTTGAACAGCGCGTGGCCGTGTTCCGACAGGATCGACTCGGGGTGGAACTGCACGCCCTCGATGTCGTATTCCTTGTGGCGCACGCCCATGATTTCGCCGTCGTCGGTCCAGGCCGTCACTTCCAGGCAGTCCGGCAGCGAAGCCCGCTCGATCGCCAGCGAATGGTAGCGGATCACGGTGAAGGGGCTGGGCAGGTCCTTGAACACGCCTTCGCCGGTGTGGGCGATCAGCGAGGTCTTGCCGTGCATGACCTGCTTGGCGCGGATGACCTTTCCGCCGAAGGCTTCGCCGATGGCCTGGTGGCCCAGGCACACGCCGAGGATCGGCAGCTTGCCCTTGAATTCGCGCAGGATGTCGAGCGAGATGCCGGCGTCCTTCGGCGCCTTCGGTCCCGGCGAGATGCAGATGCGCTCGGGCGCCATCTTCTCGATCTCGCCAAGGGTGATCTCGTCGTTGCGCACGGTGCGCACGTCTTCGCCCAGCTCGCCCAGGTACTGGACGATGTTGAAGGTGAAGGAATCGTAGTTGTCGATCATGAGCAGCATGTCAGAACTCCCCATCCAGGCCGTCTTGCACCTGTTCGGCCGCGCGCAGCACGGCGCGCGCCTTGTTTTCGGTTTCCTGCCATTCCATCTCGGGAATGGAGTCGGCGACGATGCCGGCCGCGGCCTGCACGTAGAGGTTGCCGTCCTTGATCACGCCGGTGCGGATCGCGATTGCCACGTCCATCTCGCCCCCAAACGACAGGTAGCCGCAGGCGCCGCCGTAGATGCCGCGCTTGCTCGGCTCGAGTTCGTCGATCACTTCCATCGCGCGTACTTTCGGTGCGCCGGTCAGGGTGCCGGCCGGGAAGGTGGCGCGCAGCACGTCGAGGTTCGACATGCCGTCCTTCAGCTTGCCCTCGACATTCGAGACGATGTGCTGCACGTGCGAGTACTTCTCGATGACCATGCGGTCGGTGACCTTGACGCTGCCGGTGTCGGCGATGCGGCCGATGTCGTTGCGCGCCAGGTCGATCAGCATCACGTGCTCGGCGATCTCCTTCGGATCGGCCAGCAGTTCGGCGGCCAGCTCGGCATCGCGTTCCGGCGTCGCGCCGCGCGGGCGGGTGCCGGCGATCGGACGCAGCGTGACCTTCTTGCCGCCCTCGTTGCCCACGCCTTGCAGGGCTTCGTTGCGCACGAGGATCTCCGGCGAGGCGCCGACGATCTGCATATCGCCGAAGTTGTAGTAATACATGTAAGGCGAAGGGTTCAGCGAACGCAGCGAGCGGTACAGCGACAGCGGCGAATCCACGTAGGGCTTGCGGATGCGCTGGCCGATCTGCACCTGCATCAGGTCGCCGGCCATCACGTATTCATGGGCCCTGGCGACCGCCTTCAGGTAGTCTTCCTTGGAAAATTCGCGAACCGCCTCGGTACGCACCGAGCTGGACGTGACCGGCGCGTCGACGCTCCGGCGCAGCATCACGCGCAGGTCCTTCAGGCGCTGGCGCGCGCGGCCATAGGCTTCCGGATGCGACGGGTCGGCGTAGACAATCAGGTAGAGCTTGCCCGACAGGTTGTCGATCACGGCCAGCTCTTCGGTCAGCATCAGCTGGATGTCCGGCAGGCCGAGCTGGTCCGGCGGGCATGAGTGGGCCAGCTTGCGCTCGATGTGGCGCACCGTGTCGTAGCCGAAGTAGCCGGCCAGGCCGCCGCAGAAGCGCGGCATGCCGGGGCGCAGCGCCACCTTGAAGCGCGCCTGGTACTGTTCGATGAATTCGAGCGGATTGCCTTCGAAGGTCTCGACGACTTCGCCGTTCTTCACGACGTCAACGCGATTGCCGCTCGCGCGGATCAGGGTCGATGCCGGCAGGCCGATGAAGGAATAGCGTCCGAAGCGCTCGCCGCCGACCACCGACTCCAGCAGGAAGGTGTTCTTGCCGCTGTGCTGGGACTGGGCCAGCTTGAGGTAGAGCGTCAGCGGGGTCTCTAGATCGGCGAAGGCTTCCGCGATCAAAGGAATGCGGTTGTAGCCCTGGTTGGCCAGCGATTTGAATTCGAGTTCGGTCATGCTTTTCTCCAGACCGCCCATGGGAGGGGAGGGCGGTGGTTCACTTCAAAAAACCTGCCGGAGTTCAGCGCAACACGCGAGCGCCGGCAGCAATCGATACGGCTTAGTTAGCCCAGGATTGCCAGCGTCGCCACAGCCAGGCCTCAAGGGCGCCGGTCTGGTTGACAGTGTGTTTTTTGGTGAAAAACATGTATAGATGACTTATTTTGCGGTGTCGTTATGCGCAGATATGAGCGCTGCTGCTTCAAACAGCGAACTCACTATACCATCAGATTTAATTTCTTGTACAGGGCGTCCGTGGTTATAACCATATGGCACCGTGAGCACATAACAACCGGCGGCACGTGCGGCCTCGGCATCGTTGGACGAGTCGCCGATGGCCACCGCGCAGGATGGCGGCAGGTCCAGGGCGGCGCAGGCGCCCAGCAAGGGCATCGGATCGGGCTTCTTCTTCGCAAAAGAATCGCCGCCGAACACGCGCTCGAAATACGGCGCCAGGCCTTTCTGTTCGAGCAGGGGCTCGGCGAAGGCGATGGGCTTGTTGGTTACGCAGACGAGGCGCAGGCCGGCGTCCCGCATGGCTTGCAGGCCTTCGATCACGCCGGGGTAGAGGGTAGCGCGTTCGCCGTTGACCGCGAGGTAGTGGCGTTGGTAGCCGGCCAGCGCGGCATCGAACACCGCGTCGACGCGCGCCGCATCCCAGTCGAGCAGCAGCGCGTCGCGCACCAGCTTTTCGGAACCCTTGCCGACCAGCGGCTTGATGGTGTCCTGCGTGATCGGCGCGAGACCAAGTTCGGCGCGCATGCCGTTCAGGGCCGCCTCGAAGTCGGGCACCGTGTCGAGCATGGTGCCGTCCAGGTCGATGATGGCGGCCCGGATGGCCGCTGCGCCGCGACGCATTACTTGCCGACCGCTTTTGCTACGGTTTCCAGTTCGGCGCGCATCGCGTCGATCACGGCCTTGTAGTCGGGCTTGCCGAAGATGGCGGAGCCCGCGACGAAGGTGTCCGCGCCCGCAGCCGCGGCGGCGGCGATGTTGTCGGCCTTGATGCCGCCATCGACCTGCAGCATGATGTCGCGGCCCTCGCCGTACTGGTCGATCATGCGGCGCGCCTGCGCGATCTTCTTGAGCGCCTGCGGGATGAAGGACTGGCCGCCGAAGCCCGGGTTCACCGACATGATCAGGATCATGTCGATCTTGTCCATCACGTGCTCGAGGTAGTGCAGCGGGGTGTGGGGGTTGAACACCAGGCCGGCCTTGCAGCCATGGTCGCGGATCAGCTGCAGCGAGCGGTCCACGTGCTCCGAGGCTTCCGGGTGGAAGGTGATGATGTTGGCGCCGGCCTTGGCGAAGTCCGGGATGATGCGGTCGACCGGCTTGACCATCAGGTGCACGTCGATCGGCACGTCCACGTGCGGACGGATCGCCTGGCACACCAGCGGGCCGATGGTGAGGTTCGGGACGTAGTGGTTGTCCATCACGTCGAAGTGGATGATGTCGGCGCCGGCGGCGACGACATTGCGCACTTCCTCGCCCAGGCGGGCGAAATCGGCGGACAGGATGCTGGGGGCGATGCGGTAGGTGGTCATGGTGACGGTGGGCGTAAAAAGGAAGCCGCTATTTTACGCCGATGAGGCCCCATGCCGCTGTGGCGGGACGCCTTTGGAGGGCGCCGCGCGGTATGATTGTCGTTTGCGCCACACGTGGCGCTCCCGCCAATATTGTCGATCACGCAAGGAAACCCCATGGCCGCCTATGAATTCGCTGTCTCCGTCAGGACCCAGTACCTGCCGGAACAGTCCAACCCCGACCGCGACCAGTACGTGTTCAGCTACACCATCACGATCAGGAACACCGGCAGCGTCGCCGCCCAGCTGATCTCGCGTCATTGGGTGATCACCGACGCCAACAACCAGGTGCAGGAAGTGCGCGGCCTGGGCGTCGTCGGCCACCAGCCCCTGCTGCAGCCGGGCCAGCAGTTCGAGTACACCAGCGGCACCGAGAGCGCCACGCCGCAGGGCTCGATGTACGGCGAATACTTCTGCGTGGCCGAGGACGGCCACCGCTTCGAAGTCCCGATTCCCGAGTTCGTGCTGTCGCAGCCGGGCGCGCTGCACTGATCATTGCCGGTCTTTGTCGACGTCCTGTTGCGCCGGCTCGTCGCGCACGTCCTTGCGGCCGGCGAACATGGTCCACCAGACGATAAAGACCAGCAGGAACAGTGCCACCCCGGCTTCCACCATCAAGATCCACATATCGGTCCTCATGTCCCTATGCATTCGACACGCCGCAGTGTAACCGCTTCGCTCTTCCTCGTCGCCTTTTTGGCGGCCTGTTCGACCACCCCGCCGCAGGAGCCGGCCAAGCCGGCCGAACCGACGCGCATGCCGCCGCCGGTGGGCCCGGTCTATGTGCCGCAACAGCCCCCGCCGCCGCCCGAGCCGACGCAGCCTGTTGCGCCGCCGCCGGCGCCGACACCGCTGATGACGCCCGTGGCCTTCAGCGAGCTGCCGGGCTGGCAGCAGGACGACCTGCGCCAGGCCTGGCCGGCTTTCGTGCAGTCCTGCCGCGTCCTGGTCAAGAAGGCCGACTGGAAGGCGGCCTGCGAGGCGGCGCGCTCGATCGATGCGGCCGATGCGGCCGCGGTGCGCGCCTTTTTCGAGACCTGGTTCGTGCCGAACCTGATGCGGGCGAGCGACGGTGCGGATGCGGGCCTCATTACCGGCTACTACGAGGCGATGCTGTACGGCTCGCGCAAGCGTAGCGGCGGGTATCAAACGCCGCTGTACCGGGTGCCGGACGATCTGCTCACCGTCGACCTGGGCGGCGTCTACCCGCAGCTGAAGGGCATGCGCCTGCGCGGCCGCCTGTCCGGCAAGACCGTGGTTCCCTACAGCACCCGCGCCGAGATCGCGCGTGCGCCCTTCGCGGGCAAGGAGCTGCTGTGGGTGAACGATCCGGTCGAGGCCTTCTTCCTGGAGGTGCAGGGTTCGGGCAGGGTGCAGCTCGATAGTGGCGAGACGGTGCGCGTGGCGTACGCGGACCAGAACGGCCACCCCTATAAAGCCATCGGCCGCTGGCTGGTGGACCAGGGCTACCTGACTTCCACGGAAGCGACCGCGCAGGGCATCCGCGCCTGGATCGCGGCCAATCCGGAGCGCCGCCAGGAGCTGTTCAACGTGAACCCCAGCTATATCTTCTTCCGCGAAGAGAAGCTGCCCGATCCATCGCTCGGACCCAAGGGCGCATTGGGCGTGCCGCTCACGCCGGGCCGCTCGGTGGCGATCGACCCGTCTTTCGTGCCGCTCGGCGCGCCGCTCTTCCTGGCGACCACGGAAGCCGCCAGCGAGGCGCCGCTGCAGCGCCTGATGATGGCCCAGGACACCGGCGGCGCGATCCGCGGCGCGGTGCGGGCGGACTTCTTCTACGGCTTCGGGCCCGATGCCGTCGACCGGGCCGGCAAGATGAAGCAGCGCGGCCAGATCTGGGTGCTCATGCCCAAGCCGGCCGCCACGCAGGCGGCGCGTTAGCCAGGGCGCGGCTCCTTCAGTCTTTCACGTCGCGCAGGCGGGTGCCGAAGACCGTGGCGACCGACAGGGCGACGGCGCCGGCGGCGATGCAGGCCAGGCCCGCGCGCACGCCGAATCCCTCGCCCAGCGCCCCCGCCAGCAGCGCACCCAGCGGCGCCGCGGCGACGGTGAGCGCACGCATCGTCGCCACCATGCGCCCGAGCACGGCGTCCGGCGTCACGCGCTGGCGCAGGGCGCTGTAGGGCACGAAGAACAGCGTCGCTCCGCAGTCGATCCAGAACACCACCATGGCATAGGCGGCCAGGGTCCATCCCGCGCTGCCGAACAGGGCGGCCGGAATGGCGGGCACCAGGGCGAAGCCCAGCGCCGACACGCACAGGCCGGCCAGGATGCCGCCGCCGGTGCCGAAGTGCCTCGAGAGCGGCTTGACCAGCAGGGAGGCCGCGAGGATGCCCAGGCCGCCGAACATGTTCGCCATTCCCATGGTCCCCGCCGTCATGCCGAGGACCCGCGTGGCGAAGAGTACGTGCAGGGCGGTATAGCCATAGAACAGCAGGTGCCAGCCGGCCGAGACCCAGGCCAGGGTGCGCAGCAGGGGATGGCGCCAGACGAAGGCCAGGCCTTCCTGGATGTCGCGCAGCGGATGCGCATGCGATGGCGGCGGCTGCGCTTCGCGCGCCCGGATGCGGCGCAGGTTGAGCAGGGAGACGACGAAGCCGGCGACGTTGCACAGGATGGCAAGCGGCGCGCCCAGCCCCTGCACCAGCGCGCCCGCCATGCCGGGGCCGAGCACCCGCGCCGCCGATTCCGTGGCGGCGAATTTCGACTGCGCGTCGACCAGTCCGCCGCGTCCGACCAGGAAGGTCAGGAACACCTGTTCCGCGCTGCCGCCCACCACGTAGCCGGTGCCGATCACGAAGCCGACCGCGTACAGCCAGGGGATGCTCAGGATGCCCAGCCACCAGGCCAGCGGAACGGTCGCGAGCGCGATTGCGACCACAAAATCGCTGCACATCATGACCGGCAGGCGCCGGTTGCGGTCCAGCAGCACGCCCGAGGGCAGGCCGAACAGCAGGAAGGGCAGGGATTCGAAGGCGGCCAGCGTGCCCATCTGTGCCGGCGTGGCATGCAGCATCAGCACCGCGCAGATCGGCAGGGCCAGCAGGGTGATCTGGGCGCCGAAATGGGCCAGGATGCTGCTGAACCAGAAGCGGCGGAAATCGGGATTGCCCATCACCGAGTCGGGCGGGACGCGCTTCGTCAGCCAGTTGTCGCCAGGGGAGGGAATGATGATCTCACGCAGAATATTGCTGAACAAATAATGATACCTGTGTTCGGTATGCTGTGAGACGCTACAATCCCGGCAATCCATTCACACACAAGGGGACACCGCATGCAATACCAGGATCTGCTGATCGAAAACCACGGCAAGGTCGCCGTGATCCGCCTGAACCGCCCGAAGGCGATGAATGCGCTGAACGACAATATGATGAACGAGCTGGGCCAGGCCCTGCACGCCTTCGACGCCGACCCAAGCGTGAACGTCATCGTCCTGACCGGCAGCGACAAGGCCTTCGCGGCCGGCGCCGACATCGCGGCCATGGCGAACTACACCTATAGCGTCGACACCTACCCGGGCAACTACATCGGCCGCAACTGGGAGCACATCCTGAACATCCGCAAGCCGGTGATCGGCGTGGTGTCCGGCTACTGCCTGGGCGGCGGCTGCGAACTGGCCATGATGTGCGACTTCCTGATCGCCGCCGACAGCGCGAAATTCGGCCAGCCGGAGATCAAGGTCGGCGTCACCCCGGGCGCGGGCGGCACCCAGCGCCTGCCGCGCGCGATCTCGAAATCGAAGGCCATGGACATGCTGCTCACCACCCGCATGATCGATGCGCAGGAAGCCGAGCGCACCGGCCTGGTCTCGCGGATCTATCCGGCCGAGAGCGTGATGGAAGAAGCCGTCAAGGTCGCCCAGGGCATCGCCGAGATGCCGGTGTCGGTCGCCATGCAGATCAAGGATTGCGTCAACCAGGCTTACCAGATGCCGCTGAACGAAGGCGTGCGCTACGAGCGCCGCTACTTCCACGCCGGCTTCGGTACGCCCGCCCAGAAGGAAGGCATGTCGGCCTTCCTCGAGAAGCGCAAGCCGAACTTCGAAGGCATGTAGATGAAGGCGGCGCTGCGGCGGGGAGCGGCGGCGTTTGCCCTCGTCGCTGCCGCGGCGTATGGCTGCAGCGCGCTGCCGCCGCTCGGCCAGCGCAGCGCCAGCGTGGCGCTGCAGGGAACCGAGACCACGCCGCTGGGGCAAGCGATCGCGCCGCTGGCGGCGGCGCACCCGGGCCGCTCCGGCGTCTATCCCCTGGTCGATGGGCGCGACGCCTTCGCGGCCCGGGTGCTGCTGACCCACAGCGCCAAGCGGAGCCTCGACGTCCAGTACTACATCTGGCGCGATGACCTCACCGGCACCCTGATGCTCGATGCGCTGCGCACGGCCGCGGCGCGCGGCGTGCGCGTCCGGCTCCTGCTGGACGATAACAATACCGGCGGACTCGACCCGCGCCTGGCCGCCCTCGACCGCGCGCCCAACATCGAGGTGCGCCTCTTCAATCCCTTCGCCATGCGGCGCTGGCGCAGCCTGGGCTACCTGACGGATTTCCGCCGGCTGAACCGGCGCATGCACAACAAATCCTTCACGGTGGACAACCAGGCGACCATCGTCGGCGGCCGTAACGTCGGCAACGAGTACTTCGGCGCCGCCGGCGACATGCTGTTCGTCGATCTCGACGTGCTTGCGGTGGGACCGGTGGTGGGCGAGGTATCGCGGGACTTCGACAAGTACTGGAACAGCGCCTCCGCCTATCCCGTCACGGCGCTGGTCGACGCCGCCGACGCCGAACCCGCCGGGGCGCTGGCGCAGCGCGCGGCAAGCCTGCGCCGGGAAGCGGCTGCGCGTCAATACCTGGAGGCGATCGCCAATTCCGACTTCGTCGGCAAGCTGATACGGCAGCAGCTGCCGCTGGAATGGACGGTGACGCGGCTTGTCAGCGATTCTCCGGCCAAGGTGCTGGGCGCCTCGCATCCCGACGAGCGGATGGCGGTGTGGATGCGCAACTACCTCGGCGAGCCGAAGCGGCAGGTGGACGTGGTGTCTCCCTATTTCGTGCCCGGCAGGGAAGGGGCCGATACGCTCGGCGACCTCGCGCGCAGCGGCGTGCGGGTGCGGATCCTGACGAATTCCCTGGAAGCGACCGATGTGGCGGCGGTCCATGCGGGATACGCGAAATGGCGCCGCGCGCTGCTCGGCGCCGGCGTCTCCCTCTATGAATTGCGCGCGCATTCGGCGCCGCAGCTGCCGGACACCGGCAAGGGGCGCTTCGGCAGTTCCGCCTCCAGCCTGCACGCCAAGACCTTCGGCGTGGATGGGCGTACCGTCTTCATCGGCTCCTTCAACCTGGACCGCCGCTCGATCGACCTGAATACCGAAATGGGTTTCGTGATCGACAGCCCGGGCATGGCGCAGGCGCTGGGTCGGACGCTCGACGAGGAGGCGCCGAAGCTGGCCTATGAGGTGCGGCTTGGCGACGACGGCAAGCTGGTCTGGATCGAGCGTTCCGGCGGCAGCGTCATCCGGCATGACACCGATCCGAACACCAGCGGCTGGCAACGGGCCGGGGTGCGCCTGCTGTCCTTCCTGCCGATCGACTGGCTGTTGTAGCGCGGCGCGTTCAGATATCGCCGGCGTCGCCGTCCGGCTCCGGACCTTCTTCGCGCCACTCGAGGATGTCGCCGGGCTGGCACGACAGGCGCTCGCAGATCTTGTCGAGCGTCGCGAAGCGGATGCCCTTGACCTTGCCGGACTTGAGCAGGGAAAGGTTCTGTTCCGTGATGCCGACGTAACTGGCCAGCTCCTTCGATTTGATCTTGCGCTTCGCAAGCATGACGTCGAGGTTGATGATGATGGCCATCAGACGAACCCCTCGTTTTCTTCGCTCAGGCGCCGGCCTTCGTGCATCACGCCGACGACCAGGTAGAACATGCTGCAGACCAGCAGCAGCAACAGCTCGTGCGAGGTGATGTCCATGGCGATCGCATGGGACTGCCCATCGCCCATCCAGCCGAACAGCAGATTGCGTAGCGGCGTTTCGAGGTTGAACAGGACGACCGCGGCAATCGTCGCGCCCGCCGCGGTGCGCAGGTGGCCGATCGTCTTCATGGCGAAGATCTGCCCCGCCTGGAAGGCGCTCAGCGTGGCGCTGAGATGACGGATGCCATGCGTCAGCGCCAGCAGGCCGGGCGCGCCGACGAGGATGCCCACCAGCCGCTGCGCGTTGTCGAGCCGCTCGACGGCATTGTCCGTCATCCCGTCGGGATTGATCAGCAGCTGCATGGGGCCGAGCGACACCGGACCGGCCATGGCCCACGACAGGATGAAGAAAGCGATCTGGACGGTGAGGAAGACGAACAGGAGCCAGCGGATGACGTGGCAAAGGCGAAACAGCTGGCCCAGGTCGGAAGGAGAGCTTTGGTTCTCGTTCATTTTTACATGCCTCAAAGAAAAAAATGATTGTCTCACGAGATTTTGTTGCTGTACGATCCATGGAGTATTTACACGCCGCTCCTTTCCTGCCCGGCGCCATCCCGAGCCCCGATGCGATGCGCTCCATGCATATCGCATTATCGTGAAACAGCAATAAATTATTTTTTGACATTAAGAAAATACGGGGATAGACTGATTTCCATCAGCTCGACGTTCGGTTGATCAGGCGCTCCGACACCATACGGACGCGGGATCGACGGCGGCGGGATGCTAACGCGAAGTCCAGTGTGTTGTCGGAAGCGGTCACACAAAGGGATGTCCGCTCTCGACAATGTTGGCAACATGTGTATTAAAACAATCAACTATCAAGGAGCATCACATGCAAGATTTCGACCTGACCAGCGAAGAGTTCTCGATCGAAGCCCTGGAAGCACGTTTTGAAATGGAAGCGACCGCACCGGGCGCCGAAACCGAGTGGAAGTGCACCTGCACCATCGAGAACTGATCCAGCCGGATCAGGCGTAGCGGGTCCATCCCGCTACCGCATTCTCCCGGGGGCGCGTCCGCCAGCGGTCACGCCCCCTCGTTCGAGTCCGCACAGGATCTTCATGTCCCTCCCCAGCACATCCACGATCCCCGTCCTGAAGGCCGGCATCACGCTCACCCGCTTCGAGTCGGGCGCCGCATCCCCGCGCTTCCTGCTGGCGCTCGGCGACAGTCATTTCCTCGTGTCGGCCAAGACGCGTGCGCTGGTGCTCGCCTTGCTGGACAAGCCGCTGGATGCCGCGCAGCTGGAAGCGCGCTACGAAGCGGAGAGCGGCCAGTTCCTCGCGGCCGAACAGCTGCTGGCGCTGGCCAGGCAAACCCTGCCCGAATTACTCTACATCGATACGCCGCTCCCGCCGCGGCACATGCCCTTCGTCGTCAGCGTGACCCTGCTGCCGACCCGGCTCGCAAGCCGGGTGACCCGCTATCTAGCCTGGCTGTTCACGCCCGGCCTCGCGGTCGCGCTGCTCGCGCTGTTCGCCGCGCTGCACATCGCGGTCCTGCCTTCGGCCATGCACAGCGCCCACGGTGCCTGGTCGGCCCGCGAAGCCGTCGCCCTGGTCGGCCTGTTCCTGCTCAGTGGCCTGGTCCATGAGCTGGGCCATACCGCCGCCTGCCGGTATTTCAGGTGTCCGCACGGTGCCATCGGTTTCGGCCTCTATTTCATCTTCCCCGCGTGGTACGCGGACGTCACCAGGGCCTGGCAGCTGCAGCCGCGACAGCGCGCGGTGGTCGACCTCGGGGGCGTGTATTTCCAGTCCATCTTCCTGATCGCGATCGATGCCTGGGCGCTTGCCACCGGCAGCGCGCTGGCGCTCAAGCTGTCGTGGCTGATCACCTTCACCATGCTGTTCACGCTCAATCCGGTCTTCAAGTTCGACGGCTACTGGCTGCTGTCCGACCTGAGCGGCCTGCACAACCTGCACAAGCAGGTGCAGTCCTCGCTCTCTTCCCTGGTCGCGACCGTGATCGGCAGGCGCACGGTCGGCGCGCCGACCGTGCGCAGCGGTATCCTGTACGGCTACACCTTGCTCAGCATCGGCTACTTCGGGTATTTCGCGCTGTTCCTGGGCCGCGAACTGCGCCTGCTGCCGACCGCCACCCTGGACAAGATCGCGGCCGGCTGGGCGCTGCTGCGCGCCGTGCCCTCCGGCCAGGGCTGGGAACTGGCCGTCGCGCTCGGCGCCTTCGCGGGCACGCTGCTGTGGCCGGCCATGGTGATGCTCGGCGCCGTTTTCTTCCTCGATAAATTGCGGCGCTCGCTGAGCGGCATCGCCGCTGCCGTCAGGACGGCGCGCGCCTTGCCGCCGGCCGCCGGTTCAGCCCTGGAGAAATCATGATCGCCACCTTCATGCGCCTGTTCGGGCAGCCGGGCCGTCCGGTCGCGGTGTCGAACGACGCCCAGCTCGAAGACCAGATGACGCAAGCGATGGTCTACCTGCTCGGCCTGGAAGAGGCGCAGGCCCAGCCCCTGGCGCAAGGCGCGCTGCGGCAGCGCCAGTTCCTGCGCGGCGGGCGCAGCCTGCAGGCGACGCCGTCGCACGGCTTCGAGCCGGCCCGGCAGGGGCTGCACGCGGCGCTCGCGAGCGGCCCCTGCCTGCTCGCGCTGCCCTTCAGCGTAACCGGCATCTGCCTGCTGCGCAGCCTGTCCGCCGATCCCGCGCTGCACCTCGTCCTGGTCCAGAGCCCCTTGCTGCGCACGCTCGGCGACGAGATCCCGCTCGCACGCCGGCCGATGCCGGTGTGCTCGACACAGAACGCCGTCGCACAGGTCAAGATGGATGCGGCGCGCCGCGCCCGCACTGTGTACGTCAGCTTCCCCGAGCTGCAGCCGCTGGGCCATGGGACGACCGCATCGATTGCCTTCCTGGGCAAGCCCTGCCGCTTCTCCATGCTTGACCCCCTGCTCGGCATTTCCGGCATGGCGGCCGTCCTCACCCCGACATTCGACGGCGCCGCCCTGCTGGCATGGAACCGGCCCCAGAGCCGCGAGGGCGCGCAGGGCGCGGTGATGCACGCCTGCCTGCACTGGCTGATCGAGCATTTGCAGACCTCGGCGGCGGCGGCGCCGGATCTCACCCTGTCCTGGCCTCACCTGTACCGGGCCAGCCTTCACTTCTACCGCATCGAGCGCGCCAACCAGCTCAAGCAGCTCGAGGCCTGGGCCGCCGCGTGGGCGCGTTCATCCCCGGGGCAGGCGCACCGCCTGGCGCAGTTCGCGCACGCCAGGGTTGCTGCCCTGAGCCAGGCCGGTTCACACTGAGGAGTCATGCCATGCACATCACGAGAGAATGGGGAGTGCGCGCCCGGATCCTGCTGGAGCAGGGCCGGGCCGCCCTGCCTGGCCGCGACGGGCGCCGGCGCCTGGCCGGCTTTGCCGATTCGGTCCGCGCGGCCTTTCCCGACCTGTCCGAGCGGGAAGCGCATGACTTGCATGCGCGCTATCGCGCATCGATGCGCAAGTTCGGGTTAATGAAGGATTATCTCGCATCGCTGAGCGCCGACCAGCTCGGCGCCTTCCTGGACCGGCACGTCCAGGTCGAGGGGCGGGAAACCCTGGACATGCTCAGGGGGAGCGCGGAGCCGGTGATTTTCGTGACGCCGCATTACGGGAGCTTTCCGGCCGCCTGCCTGAAGCTGATCCGGGAGATCGGACACGAGAAGACCATCAACGCCTTCTACAATCCGCCCTCCGCGAACCGCAGTTCGGAAGGGTTCGAGACCCTGTTCTCGCGCCTCGGCTACGGCTTTCACGCCCTGTTCAACGACGACACGGCGGTCCTCAAGGCGCTGCGCGTCCTGAAGCGGGGCGAGGCGCTGACGATGATGCCGGACGTCTTCGACATCAATGGACACGTGCTGTACGTACCGTTCTTCGGCAGGCTGGTTCCCGCCATGGCCGGCACCGCCCTGTTCGCGCTCAAGAGCCGGGCGACCGTCATCGTCGGCTACGGCTGCCCGGGCGAGGGCATCGAGTCGACCCTGAAGCTCGGGCAGCCCTTGCGCATCGAGCGCAGCGACAGCCTGGAAAACGACATCGCGACGCTCACGGCCGCGATATTCCAGGAGATGGAAGCCCAGATCCGCCTGCATCCCGAGCACTGGATCTATACAAAGGACATCGGCACCCTGCTGGCCGGACGGCTCGCCGTCGATGCCCGCGGCGACGAGGAGTGGCTGGCCGGGATGGAGGCGGCAAGCGCGCAATTCGACGCCTTCCTGCCCGAATGGCGCTTTGTCCTGCGCGAGCTGCGCGCGATGCAGCACGATGCGCCCCTGGAGGTGGCCAACGCATGAAAACCATCCTGTATGCCGTGACCGTGACGCTGGCCTGCGCCGCGCTGTTCGGCTGCCCGGCCGCGGCCGCCGACCGCGAATGGATCGACTACAAACGCCTGCTGGAGATCACCCGGCTGGACAAGTTCTACGCCGCGCCACCTGGATCGCGCGACAAGGTCAGGCTGCTCGGGACGGTCCAGCCGAACAACGCCGGCATCGCTGCCCAGGACATCGTGTTCACGGTCGTGCGCGGCGCCCAGGTCAAGCGCATCACCGTCGACCGGGAGGGGCGCTTCGATCCCGCGATCGATCCGGCCTGGGCGAGGGATAACCCGAAGGTGCTCACCAATATGCCGGCCGGCGAAAAGGCCCGGTTCTCGTTTGCGGCCGAGCCCATCGTGCCGCCGGGCACCCGGTTCGGCTACGCCGCCCTGATGGCGGGCGTCAGGCAGTCGAATGCCCTGGTCAAGGAGCAGGGCGGCATGATGCGCTTCCTGATGCCGACCTTTTCCGGCATCGAACTGCGTTACCCGCCGGGGCAGGCCGCGAGCGCGCGGATCGTCTCGGCCCGTGGCGAGGCAGTCGTTGCCGCCGACGCGCAGGGGGCGCTGCGGCTCAAGCTCGATGAGCGCCTGGCTGCCGCGAATGCGGAAGTGATCCTCTCGCATGCTCCGCAGGCAGCCGACCTGATTGCCGAGTGAAGCGATGGCCGGTCATCGAAACGCCTCCACCTTGTCCGGCGCGGCCGCATGGCTGGCGCACCGGCCGCTATGCAGGATGATGGTCGCCCTGGCATGGGTGGCGCTGCCCGCCATGCTGGTCTCCCAATTGAGCCAGGCCTACGTCTCCGGGCCGGGCGGCAAGGCGCTTTCCGCACTGGCGATGGCCGTCCTGATCCTCTACGTCTTCGCGCGTTATGTGCGCGTGATCGAGCGGCGCGCTCCCGCCGAACTGGCGGGGCGGCGGGCCGGCGCTGAATTGCTGGGCGGCGCAGCACTGGGCGCAGCCGTGTTCGCGCTCGCCATCGGCATCCTGGCTGCCCTGGGCGTGTTCACCATTGCCGGGTCGAGGAGCCCGATGCTGCTGCTCGCGGCGGTACCGGGCGCCATGATGGTCGCGGTATTCGAGGAAATCATGTTCAGGGCGATCGTCTTCCGCGGTCTGGAGGAGTCGTTCGGGAGCTGGGCCGCGCTGGCGGTCTCCGGATCGATTTTCGGGCTGATGCACCTGGGCGGAGCGGAATCGAGCTTCCAGGCGGCGATCGCCGTCACCGTCGAAGCGGGCCTGCTGCTCGGGGTCGCCTATATGGTGACGCGGCGGGTGTGGCTGTGCATCGGCATCCACTTCGGCTGGAACCTGACGCAAGGCGCGCTGTTCTCCTTGTCCGTGTCGGGGAAGGCGCAGGAGGGCGTGTTCATCTCGCAGCTGACCGGCGCACCCTGGCTGACGGGCGGCTGGTTCGGCGTCGAAGCATCCCTCGTGGCCGTATTCACTTGTCTCGTGCCATGCATGGTTATGGGAGCCTACGCTTATAAGACTGGCAAGATCCGGCCGCCGCAGGGTCGCCGGAAAGAGCTTGTGGCGATTCCTGTGGTTGAGAGGGCTTGACGCATGTCAAAAACAACTGCATAATCTCGTTCTCTGCTGCTGACGAACACAACGCTTCGCAGCGATAGCAAGAGACAGAATACGGTTCTTTAACAATCAACAGTCGATAAGTGTGGGCGTTTGATGAGGGTGCCGGCTGACTTAGG
>NZ_JBOBRE010000025.1:0-15637 GCF_050586525.1 Massilia sp. BKSP1R2A-1
CCCGAACTCCTCGCATTGCTCGGAGTTCGCTCACTCAAAATACTGACGAAACCTTCTTTCGAAGATTTACGTTTAATATTTTGTGCGAACATTTGATAATTTAAGTATGCAGCTGACCCAAGCCAGCCGGCACCCTCATCAAACGCCCACACTTATCGACTGTTGATTGTTAAAGAACCGTATTCTGTACTACCTTGCTGCACCGTGCGAAGCGTTGTGTTCGTCAGCAGCAGAGAAGCGAGATTATGCGGTGTTCTGCGTTTATCGTCAAGCCCCTCTTTTCCTTCGCTGTCGCTGCTTTCAAAGCTGCGCCGGCGTCGGAGGAACGAGACTATAGCAAACGGCGAGGCGACTTACAACGCCTGCGACTATGTTATCGTCGCGTTTTTTCCACCTTATCTTCCTGGCAATGCAGATCCCATCCATCGCCCCGACCGCGGACGCGGCCCTTTCGCAAGCCCTGCTCGCGGCCATCAATAACAAGACGAAGCCGCTGGGCAGCCTGGGACGCCTGGAAGAGCTTGCCGCGCAGCTCGGCCTGATCCAATGCTCGACAAGGATCAGCATCGATCAGCCGGCCATCCTCGTCTTCGCGGGCGACCACGGCGTGGTAGCGGAAGGCGTCTCGGCCTATCCGCAAGACGTGACCTGGCAGATGGTGGAGAACTTCCTGGCGGACGGCGCCGCCATCAATGTATTCGCTCGCCAGAACGGCTGCGCCCTGCACGTCGTGGACGCCGGCGTGAACCACGACTTCGGCCCGCGCGCCGGCCTGGTCGACTGCAAGGTGGGCCGCGGGACCCGCAACTTCGCCCAGGAGGCCGCGATGTCGCCGCAGGAACTGGATACCGCGCTCGAGCACGGCATGGCCCTGATGCGCGACCTGCCGGGCAACGTCGTCGGCTTCGGCGAAATGGGTATCGGCAATACCACTGCGGCCGCGGCCCTCATGCACAAGCTCACCAGGCTGCCGCTGTCCCAATGCGTGGGCGCCGGCACGGGCCTCTCGGGCGAAGGGATCGCACGCAAGCAGCAGGTCATCGCCGCCGCCGTCGACAGGCATGCAGGCGCCACCTCGCCGCTCGAGGTGCTGGCCACCTTCGGCGGTTTCGAGATCGGCATGATGGTCGGCGCCATGCTGAAAGCAGCAGAGCTGCGCAAGGTGCTGCTGATCGACGGCTTCATCGTCACCAGCGCCTTGCTGGTCGCGGCGCGCCTGCAGCCGGCCATCCTCGACTACTGCGTGTTCGCCCACTGCTCGGACGAGAACGGCCACCGCATGATGCTCGAGAGCCTGGGCGCCCGCCCGCTCCTGAAACTCGGCCTGCGCCTGGGCGAAGGCACCGGCAGCGCGCTTGCCCTGCCCCTGCTGCATGCGGCTGCGAACTTCCTGAACGAGATGGCCACCTTCGCATCGGCCTCGGTCAGTACCAGCGGCCAGTAAGATGCAGCAACTGCGCCTGTTCTTCGTCGCCCTGCAGTTCTTCACCCGCCTGCCGATCCCGCGCTGGGTCGGATTCGAGCAGGACTGGCTGCACCACGCCTCCCGCTACTTCCCGCTCGTCGGCGTCGTGGTGGGCATGATCGGCGCCGCCGTCTACGGAGCCTGCGCCCTCGTGCTGCCGGCACCGGTGGCCGCGGTGCTCTCGACCGCGGCCACCATCTACATCACCGGCGCCTTCCACGAAGACGGCTTCGCCGACACCTGTGACGGTCTTGGCGGCGGCATGACGCGCGAGCGCGTGCTGGAGATCATGAAGGACTCGCGCGTCGGCGCCTACGGTGCGATCGGCGTCGTGTGCATGCTGGGCACGAAAGTCACGGCGCTTGCGACGCTGCCCTTGACCAGCGCCATCGGCGCCATGCTGCTGGCCCACCCGCTGTCACGCCTGTGCGCGACCTCGCTCATCTGGCGCATGGAATACTCACGCGCGGAAGGCAAGGCCAAGCCGCTGGCCGAACGCATGTCCACTGCCGAGTTCTGCATCGCTCTGCTGACGGTTGCCCTGGCCGCAGCCCTGCTGCTCGCAGGCGGCCTGCTCTCAGCGCAAGCCGTGCTTGCCGCACTGCTGGCCTGCGTGATCGCCACCTGGTGGCTGGCCCGCAAATTCAGCCGCCGCATCGGAGGCTATACCGGCGACTGCCTCGGCGCCGTGCAGCAACTGGCGGAAGCGGTCGCCTACATCGCCATCCTGGCCACCCTCGGCTAGCCATGGAGCTGGTCCTCGTCCGCCATCCACAGCCCGAAGTCGCCCCCGGCATCTGCTATGGCCGCAGCGACGTCGCCGCCTCGCCCTCCGCGATCGCCGCCGTCGCCCAGGGCCTGCGTGAAGCCGGGCTGCCCGGCGACCTGCCTGTCTTCGCCAGCCCGCTCAGGCGCTGCGCCGAGCTCGCGGCGCAGCTGGGCGCGCCCGTCACCTTCGACGCGCGCCTGGCCGAGATGGACTTCGGCGCCTGGGAGATGCAGCCCTGGGACGCCATCCCCCGCGCCGAGGTAGACGCCTGGAGCGCCGACCTGCTGCACTACCGGCCCGGCGGCGGAGAGAGCGTCATGGATGTCGCCCGCCGCGTGGCCGCATGCTTCGACGCGCTGCGCGAAACACGTCACCCGCGCGCCCTGCTCGTCTGCCACGCGGGCAGCATGCGCCTGCTCGCCGCCCTCCACGCCGGCGGCAGCATCGAACAGGCGGCGCTGCGCGCGGCCTCCGAAGCACACCGCATCGACTATGGCGGCATCATCATGCTGAAGGACTGACAACACCGCGTCGCGCTCACGTATAATGTCGGCGTTTTGGTGCTCGCGCCTGTATTCACAGGCGCAGTTAAACGGGAAACACGAAGCCCTTCAACAAGGCCAAGGTGTGCTGCCCCCGCAACGGTAAGCAAGTGCCGCGCTCGAAAGAGTCCGCGGCGAACCGTCCTCCATGACCACTGTGCGATTTGCATGGGAAGGTCGGACGGCCACACTTGCCAGCCCGGATACCGGCCAAAAGGTGGAAGCGTGGCCATGCCGCGCTTCTGTTCAATCTGGCCTACGGGGACGTCGGCTGGTTGTCCTTGACGTGAACATTTCATGAATCTTCCTGTAACAC
Organism: Massilia sp. BKSP1R2A-1; assembly: GCF_050586525.1. Taxonomy (NCBI): domain Bacteria; kingdom Pseudomonadati; phylum Pseudomonadota; class Betaproteobacteria; order Burkholderiales; family Oxalobacteraceae; genus Massilia; species Massilia sp. BKSP1R2A-1. The sequence goes on from NZ_JBOBRE010000025.1 coordinate 3,093, forward strand.
GGCTGGCGGCTGCGTGCTCGCTCGCATTCGTCTTCACTCTCCCTTCTTTCGCCCAGACCAGCGCCGACACGGTCGTCGTCACCGCCAACCGCATGCCGCAGCGCGCGCATGACGTGATCGCCGATACCACCGTCATCCACGCCGAAGAGATCGCACGCTCCGGCGCCGGTTCGGTGGCCGACATCCTGCAGCGCCAGCGCGGCATCGAGATCACCCGCAACGGCGGCCCGGGCGCCTCCACCGACGTCTACCTGCGCGGCTCCAACGCCAACCAGGTCGTGGTCCTGCTCGACGGCGTGCGCGTCGGCTCCTCGACCAGCGGCACCGCGGCCTGGAACGCGATTCCCCTGTCCGCCATCGAGCGCATCGAGATCGTCTATGGTCCGCTGACGACGCTGTACGGCGCCGACGCGATCGGCGGCGTCATCCAGGTCTTCACGCGCAAGGGCGAAGGCGGTCCGGTCGTCACCGCCTCGCTCGGCGCCGGCAGCAACGCCACGCGCGCGGCCGCCAGCACCGTCTCCGGTTCGGGCGGCGGCTTGCGCTATGCCTTCACCGCCGGCTACGAAGATGCCGACGGCTTCTCGTCCACCCGGCCGGGCGCTTCCGGCTTCAACCCGGACGAAGACGGCTACCGCCGCCGCAGCGCCAACGGCCAGCTGTCCTATACCGTGGCTCCTGGGCTGGAGGTGGGCGCCCAGCTCCTGCACAGCGCCCTGCGCGCCCAGTACGACAGCGGCGCCGGCAGCTACGACACCCACAACGAGCAGGAACTCAACACGGCCGCCGTCCATGCGAGCAGCCAGGTCAGCGCCAACTGGCGCAGCACCCTGCAGTACGCGGCTTCACGGGACCAGCTGGGCAGCTTCACCAACGCCACCGCGTCCGGCCGCAGCCAGATCGAAACCCGCCAGGACGAGCTCACCTGGCAGAACGCCATCGCCATTGGCGCCGACACGCTGCAGCTGCTCTACAGCCACCGCAAGGAAGACGTCGAGTCCAGTTCCAGCCGCGCCTTGAACCGCGCGCGGATCACCAACTCCTATGCGGCCGCCTACTCGGCCCGGCGCGGCGCTCACCTGCTCGACCTGAGCGCCCGCCACGATCGCTCGGTCTACGGGAACAAGATCACGGGCGCCGCCGGTTACGGCATTGAGCTCGGCAATGGCCTGCGCGCGACCGCCAGCGTCGGCACGAGCTTCCGCGCACCGACCTTCAACGAGCTGTACTACCCCGGCTACGGCCTGGAGACCAACAAGCCCGAGAAGGGCCGCAACCGCGAAGCGGGGCTGCACTACGATGGCGGCCGCGTGCAGCTCGATGCGAGCTACTACCGTAACCGCCTGACCGACATGATCGTCTCGAGCACGCCGTGCCCGGGCACCGGCATCGGCAGCTGCGCCTATAACGTCAACGAGGCCAAGCTGGAAGGCGTGACGCTGGCAGCCCGGACCCGTCTCGCGGCAATCAATCTGCACGGCAGCCTGGACTGGCAGGACCCGACCGACGAAACCACGGGCAAGCAGTTGCTGCGCCGTTCGAAGAAGCACGCCAAGTTCGCCGCCGACACCAGCTTCGGCCCCGTCAAGACGGGCGCGGAACTGCAGCTGTCCGGCAGGCGCTTCAACGACGCCGCCAACCTGCGCCCGCTGGGCGGCTATGGGCTGCTCAACCTGTACACTAGCTGGCAGGTCACGCCCGACCTGTCGCTGCTGGTACGCCTCAACAACGTGACGGACAAGCAGTACGAACTGGCGCGCTTCTATGGCACCAGCGGCCGCACCTGGTTCGCCGCGCTGCGCTACGGTATGCGCTGACCGGACGCACCATCGAGAGGAGACGCATGCATCACCCAGCCTTCCTGCTCCGCCAGCGCGCCACGCTCGTCATCGGCGTGCTGCTGCTGTGCGCCGTCGCCAGCCTGCTGTTTGCCGGCATGACGGGCTCGATCTCCGTCCCGCTGGCGGACGTGCCCGACGCCCTGCGCCAGCTGGCGCGCGGCGAAAGCGGGACGCTGGCCGCCTCGCTGATCGAGCTGCGCGCCAGCCGTGCCCTGACGGCCTTCGTCACCGGCGGCGCGCTCGCCCTCGCGGGCGTGATGATGCAGGCGCTCCTGCGCAACCCGCTGGCCGACCCCTATGTGCTCGGGATCTCGGCCGGCGCCTCGGTCGGCGCGCTGTTCGCGCTGCTCATGATGGCGACCGCCTTCATCGTCGACATGGCCGCGCTGGGCGGTGCGGTCGGGGTATCGATGCTGCTCTACCTGCTGGCCCGGCGCGACATGCGCGGCGGCCTGGCTGTCGAGGGCGGCACCTCGATGCTGCTGCTGACCGGCGTGATCCTGTCCTCGGCCTGCATGGCCCTGATCACCCTGATGCTGTCGATCGCGCCGGAAGGCAGGCTGCGCAGCATGATCTTCTGGATGATCGGCGACCTCGCCGGCGCGCCGCTGCGTCTGGCGCCCTGGATCGTGCTGGGCGGCGCGCTGCTGTATGCGCTGCGCAGCGCGCGCGCCATGAACGTGGTCGCGCTGCATGCGGAAGCGGCCGCCACGCTGGGCATCCGCGTCGGCCGCCTGCGCAAGGGACTGTTCTTCGTCTCCGGCGTCCTGACCGCCAGCGCCGTGACCAGCGCCGGCTCGGTCGGATTCGTCGGCCTGATCATCCCGCATGCCTGCCGCTTCGCCTTCGGCCCCGACCACCGGGTCCTGATCCCGTCGGCGGTGCTGGCGGGCGGGGGCTTCCTGGTGCTGTGCGATACGCTCGCGCGCACCATCATCGCGCCGCAGCAGCTGCCGGTGGGCGCGATCACGGCGATCATCGGCGCGCCGGTATTCCTCTATCAACTGCACCGGCTGAGGAAGTGACATGATCAGAGCCGAACATCTCGACCTGCGGCTCGGCAAGCGCACCCTGCTGCGGCAGCTCGACTGGGCGGCGCGCCCGGGCGAATGCTGGAGCATCATCGGCCGCAACGGCGCCGGCAAGAGCACCCTGCTGCGCACGCTCGCAGGCCTGCACCGTCCCGATGCCGGCGCCGTCCATGTCGGCGGCCGCGCGCTGGACCAGTGGCCCCCCGAAGAACTGGCGCGCCAGCGCGCCTTCCTGGCGCAGTCGCGCCACGATGCCTTCTCGTACAGCGTCATCGAAACCGTGCTGTCGGCGCGCCATCCCTATCACGCCAACCGCTACTGGGAGGGCAGCGACGACCACCAGGCCGCGATGACGGCGCTCGCCTCGATGGAAGTCGCCGAGCTGGCCGAGCGCGACGTGCGCACCCTGTCCGGCGGCGAGCGCCAGCGGGTCGCGATCGCCGCGCTGCTGGCCCAGGACACCCCGCTGCTGCTGCTGGACGAGCCGGCCAATGCCCTCGACCTGGCGCACCAGGTCAGCGTCATGGCCCTGCTGGCCCGTCTTTGCCGCGAACAGGGAAAGATCGTCGTCATGATCGGCCACGACCTGAATCTCGCCTACCGCATTTCCACCCACGCGCTGCTGCTCATGGGCGACGGCCGCTGGCAGGCCGGTCCCATCGAGGAGACCATGCAGCCCGCCCTGCTGGGCGACTACCTCGGCCACCCGATCGACATGCTCGAGCACGGCGGCCGCCGCATCTTCCTTCCTCACGAGGCCACCCCATGAACGAGCTGAACTCCTCCGAAATCGACGCGCTGAACGAGCGCCACCGCCAGCGCATGGAGCGCAAGAAGGCCGTCATCGATGCAAAAATTGCCGCCGCCGACAAGGAAATCGGCATCATCATCGTCAATACGGGCAACGGCAAGGGCAAGAGCTCGAGCGCCTTCGGCATGGTGACGCGGGCGCTGGGCCATGGCATGAAGGTGGGCGTGGTCCAGTTCATCAAGGGCGCGATGTCGACGGGAGAAGAAAAATTCCTGCGGCGCTTCCCGGACGAAGTCAGCTTCCACGCCATGGGCGAAGGCTATACCTGGGAGACCCAGGACCGCGAGCGCGACATCGCCAAGGCGAACGAAGCCTGGGAGCAGGCGCGCCGCTTCCTGCGCGATCCCGCCTACGGCATGGTGGTGCTGGACGAACTGAACATCGCGCTCAAGTACAAGTACCTCGACGTGCACACCGTGATCGCCGACCTGCTCGACCGTCCCGTGATGCAGCACGTGGTGGTGACCGGCCGCGCGGCGCCGCCGGAACTGGTCGCGGTGGCAGACACGGTCACCGAAATGAACGTGGTCAAGCACGCCTTCAAGGCGGGCATCGCGGCGCAGGCCGGAACGGAGTGGTAAATGACCGAGCAAAACCGGGATAACGGGGCACGCGCCGTACTGGTCGCGGCAATGTCGTCCGGCCAGGGCAAGACCAGCGTCACCGCCGCGCTGGCGCGCAAGCTGGTGCGCCAGGGCCAGCGCGTGCGCGTCTTCAAGTGCGGTCCGGACTTCATCGACCCGATGCTGCTCGAACGCGCCTCCGGCGCGCCGGTGCACACGCTCGACCTGTGGATGGTCGGCGTGGACGAATGCCGGCGCCGCCTGCACGATGCGGCGCGCGAGGCCGACGCCATCCTGGTCGAGGGCGTGATGGGCCTGTACGACGGCTCGCCTTCCGCGGCCGACCTGTCGCGCGAGTTCGGCATTCCCGTGCTCGCGGTGATCGACGCGTCCGCGATGGCGCAGACCGCCGGCGCGGTGGCGCGCGGGCTGCGCGACTACGGTCCGGTGGAGATGGCCGGCGTGCTGGCCAACCGCATCGCCAGCGAGGGCCATGCCAGGATGGTGGCGTCCTCGCTGCGCGATATTCCCCTGCTCGGCTGGCTGGCGCGCCAGGATACGCCGCTACCCGAACGCCACCTCGGCCTGGTGCTGCCGGGCGAGGTCGACGGCCTGGAAGCCCTGCTCGACAAGCTGGCGGACGGCCTGCGCTTCGAAGAGGACGCCTGGCAGGCCCTGCCCGTACTCAGCCAATCGGCGCCCGAATGGGACGAGGTCCCGCCCCTCCTTGCTGGCCGTACCATCGCCATCGCGCGCGATGCGGCCTTCTGCTTCCTCTACCCGGCCAATCTCGACCTGCTGCAGAAGATGGGCGCGCAGCTGGCATACTTCTCGCCACTGAAGGACGAGGCGGTGCCGCCTGATGCGGATGCGGTCTTCCTGCCCGGCGGTTATCCGGAACTGCATTGCGCGACCCTGGCCGGCGCCGCGCGCTGGCAGGAGGGCATCCGCGCGGCGCACGCGAAGGGTCTGCCGATCGTCGCCGAGTGCGGCGGCATGATGGCGGTGGCCGATGCCATCACCGACAAGGATGGCCAGCGCTGGCCGATGGCCGGCTTGCTGTCGGGCGAGGTGAAGATGCAGGCGCGCCTGGCCGGCCTGGGTGCGCAGGCGATGCAGACGCCGCAGGGTCCGCTGCGCGGCCACACCTTCCACTACTCCCGGCTCGAGACAGGGGCCGCGCCGCTGTCGCACACGGTCAAGACCAGCACCGGCGGCGAAGGCGAGGCCGTGTTCCGGATCGGGTCGCTGAGCGCCTCTTACTTCCACGCCTACTTCCCCTCGAATCCCCTGGCCGTCGCCGCGCTGTTCGGCGCAAGCGGCGCATGAGCGCCACCCTGGTGCTGGGCGGCGCGCGCTCGGGAAAAAGCGCGTATGCCGAGCGCCTTGCCCTGGAATCGGGCAAGGAAGTGGTCTACCTGGCCACCTCGCGCGCGGGTGATGCGGAGATGGCCGCGCGCATCGCCCACCATCGCGAACGGCGCCCGGCGCACTGGCAGACCGTCGAGGAAGAGCTGGCGCTGGCGGCCAGCCTGCGCGCCTGGTCGGCCTCGAACCGCATCGTGCTGGTCGACTGCCTGACGCTCTGGCTGAGCAACCTGCTGTTCTGCGACGGCAGGGAGTGGCCCGAAGTCGGCGCAGTCACGCTGCCCGAACGCTTCCACGCGGAGCGCGCGGCACTGCTGGAGCTGCTCGCCGATGCGCCGGGTGACATCGTCTTCGTCTCGAACGAGGTCGGCATGGGCATCGTGCCCTGGGGCGCGGTATCGCGCTGCTTCGCCGACGAAGCGGGACGCCTGAACCAGGACGTGGCCGCACGTGCCGAACGCGTCGTGTTCGTGGCGGCCGGCCTGCCGCTGGTCCTGAAAGGGCCCCGATGCTGAGCGGCCTCGCCCTGCCGGAACTGGCCGCGCTACTGGTGGCCGGCGTGCTGCTCGACCTGCTGCTCGGCGAGCCGCGCCGCTGGCATCCGCTGGTCGGTTTCGGGAACCTGGCCAAGGCCATCGAAGGCCCCCTGAACCGGGGCGGGCTGCGCTTCGCGCGCGGCCTGCTGGCCTGGTCCATCGCCGTCCTGCCCTTGACCCTGCTGGCCTGGCTGGGCGCTCAGTACGCAGGGTATCTGCTGCACGTGCTGCTGCTCTACGCCTGCATCGGCCTGCGCAGCCTGCGCGAACACACCATGCCGATCGTCGAGGCCCTGCGCGCGGGAGACTTGGCCACGGCCCGCACCCGCACCTCCTGGATCGTCAGCCGCGACACCCGCGAAGCGCAGGAGCCGGAACTGGCCAAGGCCGGCGCGGAGTCGCTGCTGGAGAACGGCAACGACGCCGTGTTCGGCACCCTGTTCTGGTTCCTGGTGGCGGGCGGCCCGGGCGCGCTGCTGTTCCGCCTGGCGAACACGCTCGATGCCATGTGGGGCTACCGCAACGAACACTTCAACCTCTTCGGCCGCGCGGCGGCGCGCATCGACGATGTGCTGAATTACATTCCTGCGCGGCTCACCGCCCTTTCGTATGTCGTGCTCGCGGGCGCGGCAGGCGGGCGTGCCTGGCGCTGCTGGCGCACCCAGGCGCCGGCATGGAGCAGCCCGAACGCGGGGCCGGTGATGGCCAGCGGCGCCGGCGCGCTCGGCGTGTCGCTGGGCGGCGCCGCGGTCTACGACGGTCAACTGGAACAGCGCCCACCGTTGGGCGAAGGCCCGCCTGCGTCCGGCACCGATATCGTGCGCGCCTGGCGCCTGGTGCTCGGCACGACCGTACTGTGGCTTTGCCTGGCCTGCGCGGCCGCCCTGCTCTACCTGGTATGGACGCACCATGCTTGAACACGGCGGCAATCTGCGCGACGCGGCGCGCCACTACGGCCGCGAGGACTGGATCGATCTCTCGACCGGCATCAATCCACAGGGCTATCCGGCGCCGGCGCTGCCGCAGGACGCCTGGCACCGCCTGCCCGAGCCGGACCCGGGCCTGGTCGCCGCGGCCTGCGCCTGGTACGGCGCCCCCGACCTGCTGCCCGTGGCCGGCACCCAGGCCGCGATCCAGGCGCTGCCGCGCCTGCGTCCACCGTCGCGTGTCACCGTGTCGGCGCCCTCGTATGCGGAGCACGCCCACGCCTGGGGCAAGCATGGCCACACCCTGCGCCTGTCCTCCTATGCGGCGCTCGCTTCAAGCATCGACGGCAGCGATGTCGTCGTCGTGGTCAATCCCAACAACCCGACCGGCGAGACCGTCGCGCCCGAGCTGCTGCTGGATTGGGCCGAACGCCTGGCTGCGCGCGGCGGCTGGCTGGTGGTCGACGAAGCCTTTGGCGACACCGCTCCCGGCCTGTCCGTCGCCGCCCACGCCAAACGGCCCGGCCTGATCGTGCTGCGCTCGGTCGGCAAGTTCTTCGGCCTGGCCGGGCTGCGGCTGGGCTTCGTCGCTGCGCAGGCATCGACCCTGCAGGCACTGGCCGAGCTGCTCGGCCCCTGGGCTGTCAGCGGCCCGGCGCAAGCCGTCGCCAAGGCAGCGCTCGGCGACAGCGCCTGGCAGCGGGCCACGCAGGCGCGCCTGGACCGGGACGGGCTGCGCATGCGCGCACTGCTGGGCGAGCACGGCATGGGGGCCTCGGGCACGCCGCTGTTCCACTGGTGGGCGCACAGCCAGCCGGAAGCATTCCACGAGCACCTGGCGCGCCATGGCATCTGGTGCCGCCTGTTCCGCGAAGCCGCGCGCGGCATCCGGCTCGGGCTCCCGCCCGACGAAGCCGGATGGCGCCGCCTGGAAACCGCATTGCATACATGGAGTAATCGATGAAGAAAACGATGTACCTGGCAGCGCTGCTGGCTGCGCTTGCGGCGCCGGCGCATGGTGCGACCACCGTGCGCGACGACGGCGGCAACACCGTCACGCTGGACAAGCCGGCCATGCGCGTCATCTCGATGTCGCCGCACGTGACCGAGCTGCTGTTCGCGGCCGGCGGCGGCGGCCGCATCGTCGGCGCCGTCAACTACAGCGATTATCCGGAAGCCGCGAAGAGCATCCCGCGCATCGGCTCGAACCGCGAAATCGACCTCGAGCGCGTGATCGCGATGAAGCCCGACCTCATCGTGGCCTGGATGCACAACGCCTCCGAGCGGCAGATCGAGATGGTGCGCAAGATCGGCGTGCCGGTTTTCCTGAGCGATCCCCAGACCCTCGAGGGTATTCCCGACAACGTAGCGCGCCTCGGCCAGCTGATGGGCACCGACACGGTGGCGAATGCCGCGGCGGGCGAACTGCGCAAGCAGCTGGCCGGCCTGCGCAGCCGCTATGCGGGCCGCCCGGCCGTGCGCACCTTCTACCAGGTGTGGGACAGGCCGCTGTATACCCTCAGCGGCAAGCACATCATCACCGACGCGCTGCGCCTGTGCGGCGGCGAGAACATCTTCGAGAAGCTGACGGTTGTAGCGCCGGTCGTGTCGCTGGAGAGCGTGCTGAAGGAAGATCCGGAAGCGATCTTCGGCACCGCCGAGAAGAACTATGGCGGCGTCAGCTTGTGGAAGCCCTATGCCACCTTGACGGCGACGCGCAACGACAACCTGTTCACGATCGACGGCGACCTGCTCAACCGCGCCGGACCGCGCATGATCTCGGGCACCGCCATCATGTGCGAAAAGCTCGAGCTGGCGCGCCGGCACCGCAAGCAATGAGCATGCTTCCCTTCCGCACCCTGATGGTCCAGGGCACCACGTCCGATGCGGGCAAGAGCACCGTGGTCGCCGCCCTGTGCCGGCTGCTTGCACGGCGCGGCGTCGCCGTGGCGCCCTTCAAGCCGCAGAACATGGCGCTCAACAGCGCGGTCACGCGGGACGGCGGCGAGATCGGCCGCGCCCAGGCATTGCAGGCGATCGCGGCGGGCATCGAGCCGCATACCGACATGAACCCGGTGCTGCTCAAACCCTCGAGCGACACCGGCGCCCAGGTCATCATCCACGGCCGCGTGCGCGCCGAGATGAACGCGCGCGACTATCACCAGTACAAGACGGTGGCGATGGGGGCGGTGCTGGAATCCCATGCGCGGCTATTGGCGCAGTATGAGGCGGTCGTGGTCGAGGGCGCGGGCAGCCCGGCCGAAGTCAACCTGCGCGACCGCGACATCGCCAATATGGGCTTTGCGGAAAGCGTGGATTGCCCGGTGGTGCTGGTGGCCGACATCGACCGCGGCGGGGTGTTCGCCCACATCGTGGGCACCCTCGCCTGCCTGTCGGACTCGGAGCGCAATCGCATCGTCGGCTTCGTCATCAACCGCTTCCGGGGCGACATCGCGTTGCTCGAACCGGGACTGAGCTGGCTGGAAGCACAAACCGGCAAGCCGGTGCTCGGCGTGCTGCCCTATCTGCATGGACTCTACCTGGACGCCGAGGATGCGGTGCAGCCGGCACAGTCGGGCGCGGGCGCTTTCCGCATCGTGGTCCCGAGCCTGCCGCGCATGAGCAACCATACCGACTTCGACGCCCTGCGTGCGCATCCGGACGTGGACCTGCGCTTCGTGCGTGCGGGCGACGCCATTCCGGCCGCCGACCTCGTGATCCTCCCGGGGAGCAAGAACACGCGCGGCGACCTGGCCTGGCTGCAGGCCGGGGAATGGGCGCCTTACCTGGCGCGGCACCTGCGCTATGGCGGCAAGGTGATCGGCATCTGTGGCGGCTACCAGATGCTGGGCCGGAAGGTGGACGATCCGCATGGCGTGGAAGGCGCGCCCGGCAGCTCGGCCGGCCTGGGCCTGCTCGACGTCGACACCATACTCGCGGTTGACAAGCGGCTGGCGCTGCTGAAGGAGCACGCGCTGTTCAAGGGGGACGAAGAGATCGAGCTGCGCGGCTACGAGATCCACATGGGTGTGTCCGCGGGCCACGCCTGCGCGCTGCCGGCATTTCTCATCGGCGGACGCGGCGAAGGCGCACGATCGGGCGACGGCCAGGTGCTGGGCACCTACCTGCACGGCGTCTTCGATCACCCGAGCGCCTGCGCCGCGCTGCTGCGCTGGGCCGGACTGCGCAGCGAGCGCGCCGTCGATACCGCGGCGCTGCGCGAAGCGAGCCTGGAACGCATCGCCGCCGCGACCGAAGCCACGTTCGAGCGGCTGGTGGACGTGTTGCGCGCCCGGCCCGGGACTCAGTAAGGCACGGGAATGCGCGACAGCGCGTAGTGCGAGTCGAATAGCGCTTTCAGCATCGCCAGGTCGGCGCCGGCGAACAGGCTGAACGGCCGGGTCAGCCGGCGCTTCCCTTCTTCTTCGAGGTCCCGTGGCGTACCGGTGGAGACGACGGTCGGTTCACCGTTGCGTATCAGGAGTGCCTCGGGGCGGGCCGTGTTGGTGTTGACGTCGACGGCCCAGATTTTACCGCCGTGGAAGGCGGTCACCCCGTCGACCAGGGTATGCCCCACCACGATGCTGCTGGCGCCGAAATGCGCGAGCACGTCCTTGACCTGGGCTTCGGTGGCCAGGCCGTAGCGCTCGCCGCCGGCCTCGAAGTAGCCGCGGTACTGCGTCACGCCGGCCGGGCCGACCACGGCATCCAGCTCCGCCTTGCCCGGCATGTCCCCCAGCCAGTAGCGCCGCATCGCGCTGTTGAGGTTATTCACGGTGAACCCTGCATCGGCTACCAGCGGGCTCACGCCGCCGTGCGTGATGACCGTCTTGCCGTTCTTGATGATCACCGGCTGCAGGCGCAGCCACTGGCCGATGACGGTGTCGGGACCGAAGGCCGCGACCTGGCCGCCCATGCGCGACAGCGCGTGCAGGTGGTCGCGGTTCGCACGCGAGATGTTCCCGCGCAGCAGATACTGTTCATGGTTGCCGAGCACGAGGTGCACGGCGCCGCCGGCATCCTGCGCCTGCAGGCTGAGCGCGTACAGACGCCACAGCGTGGCGAACACGTCGCGTCCGCGGTCGACCGCATCGCCGTCGATCACCAGGTGGTTGCGGCCGTAGCGCCAGTTGCCTTCGGCGTCGGTGACCTCGAGCGACTTGAGGGCCGCATCGAGGAAGCGGACGTTGCCTTCGATATCGCTGATCACCAGGGTATCGACCGGCGCGTCGAAGACGGCGTCCGGCACCGTCGGCGTGCGCGAGATGGGGAAGTGCCGGCGCTGGCCCGCGCAGTCGATCACGAGGTCGCCGTCGGTTCCCGTGCGCTGTTCTACCTTGTCCTCGCAATACCAGGTCGCCGCCCAGCCGCCACTCGAATTCCTGCGCACGATGGGTCCATCCAGGAAGCCCGGCATCTTTACCGCGTCGCCGGTGCCTGCATAGGTATGGATGCCGATGCTCCCGGCGCCGATCGGAATCAGGAGACGCTTGTGGACACCGGCTTCGGTCAATTCGACATCGGCAGCCGACAGCGCGGCAGCCACGAGAACGACGACCAGCGAAGTGGCAATCAGGATGCCACGGAGGAGATAGGTGCGCGTCTTCTTCATCGTGATTCTGCGTAGGCAGGAAAGCAATGAGTGTAGCGCAGGCGTATCGATAATTGACTGGCCTGCACTGCTTTTATGAGAGGTCACGATCAGATTATGCGGAGGGGATCGGAACCGGCCGTTCGGCAGCGGCGTCAGTGCACCAGTCCTTCCGGTTTCGGCGCAGTGTGTGTGGCTGCCGCTTCCGGTTGTTTCCTGCGCCGCTACGCGATGAGCGTCCCCGGTAGCCCGCAAGCGCCGACGCCGATGCCTGCGATCGGCATCGGAACCGGCGACGGCTCTTCCTCCGCCACGCTCGACGGCTCGCGTAGCACGGCGACGCTCGCGCCGACCAGCTGCAGCAGATCCAGGCTCATCGCCTCGAATGCGACCGCCGGCAAGAGGCGGGTCTGCTCCTCGTTCAAATAATCGTAGATCTTGCGGCCGCTCTGCAGACTGCCGTCCTTGGCTGCGACGTAGGCGTAGGCGGCGAGCGACTTCACAGGCGCGGTCGGTCCGCGTTTCGGGACGTCCCGGCCGAGCGAGTCGAATGCGTCGACACTCTGCTTGGGGACCTGACAGTCGCTGCACTTCCCGGTACGCATGTGAAAACTCTCGCCCGGCAGCAGTCCGGTGTGTTCCGACTCAAGGGCACTTTTGACACCGGCGGGTGATGCAGCCGGGACGTTGTCTGCAGCGCAGGCGAATGTGGCGAACGCCGTGGCAGCTGCACCAAGGATTTTTCGAGCTATAAGGGAGACATCGCAGCCGGAGAGTTTGCAATCAGCCGACTATATCGAGCGACTTTCCGGCAAAACTCACCGAAAATCGCGCGGCGCGATATCTTGAGGGCAGTGAAGGTCTGCGGGAATCGACGT
>NZ_JBOBRE010000026.1:0-8097 GCF_050586525.1 Massilia sp. BKSP1R2A-1
TAAGCCAGCCGGCACCATCATCAAACGCCCACACTTATCGACTGTTGATTGTTAAAGAACCGTATTCTGTCTCTTGCTATCGCTGCGAATCGTTGTGTTCGTCAGCAGCAGAGGAACGAGAGTATGCAGTGTTTCGCGATGTTCGTCAAGTCCTCTTTTACTTCAGCTCAGATTTCTCTGTGGATCTTGCTAACGTAACCAGTTGATTACGTTAACCTTTTTCGACCCCTGCCGAAGCGGAGGCGAACTATAGCAAACCGTGGCGCTCGGACGCAAGCCCTTTCGAACGAAGGTGCACTCACGCGAACAGCGCCTCCACAGCGCAACAGCTATGATAGCAATCTGTCCATTTTGCTCCCTCGCCATGCCTTCCCACCTCATCCGCCTGCCTCTCTCTGCCGCCCTGCTCGCCGCATTCGCTTCTCCTGTCCTGGCCCAGTCCGCCGCGCCGATGTCGGTCGTCGTGGTCAGCGGCTCACGCACGGAGCAGGAGAGTTTCGACCTGCCGGCGGCCGTGAGCGTCGTCGATGCCCAGCGCATCCAGGCCGGCCAGCCGCGGGTGAACCTGTCGGAGTCCCTGGTCGCCGTGCCGGGCATCGTGGTCCAGAACCGCCAGAACTATGCGCAGGACCTGCAGGTGTCCTCGCGCGGATTCGGCGCCCGCTCGTCCTTCGGCGTGCGCGGTGTACGTTTGATTGCTGACGGTATCCCGGCGACCATGCCGGACGGCCAGGGCCAGGCCGCCACCTTCAACCTGGACATGGCCGAGCGCATCGAAATCCTGCGGGGTCCCTTCTCTGCCCTGTACGGCAACCACTCCGGCGGCGTCATCCAACTGTTTACCCGTGACGGCGAGGGGGCGCCATCGGTTGAACTGTCCGTCACCGGCGGCAGCGACGGCCTGCGCAAGACCGACGTGAATGCGCAGGGCAAGGCCGGCGCGGTCGGCTATGTGCTCGACGCCTCCCGCTTCGAGACCGACGGCTACCGCGATCACAGCGCCGCGACCCGCGACCAGGCCTACGCCAAGCTCACCCTGCCGACCGGACGCGATGGCAAACTGACCATCGTCGCCAACTCGCTCGAACAGGACGACACCCAGGATCCGCTCGGCGTCACCTGGGCGACCTTCCAGCGCGACCCGCGCGCCGGCGAGATCGACACCACGGACTCCCAGTCGCCGCAGCGCACCTTCGCCGAGCGCTACAACACGCGCAAGAGCATCGACCACCAGCAGATCGGCCTGAACTGGCAACAGCGTTTCGGCAGCAACCGCCTGCAGCTGACGGCCTACGGCGGCAACCGCAGGGTGATCCAGTACCAGTCCTTCTCGCGCGCCTTCCAGCAACCCGCCACCCATTCAGGCGGCGTCATCGATTTCGACCGCGACTTCCGCGGCGTGGACGTGAACTGGCAGGACGTGCGTCCGCTGGGCGCCGGCACGCTGCGCACGACCTTCGGCGTCGAATACGCCGACTCGCAGGACGCACGCCAGGGCTTCGAGAACTTCGCCGGCACCCAGCTCGGTGTCAAGGGACGCCTGCGCCGGGACGAGGACAACCGCCTGACCAGCGTCGACCCGTATGTGCAGACCCAATGGGAATCCGGCGCCTGGGTCCTGACCGGCGGCCTGCGGCATACGCGACTGAAAGTGGGTGTGAGCGATCGCTTCCGCGACAACGGCGACGACAGCGGCGGTACGGCCTACAACGGCACCGCACCCGTGATCGGCATCCTGCGCAAGGTCTCCCCTTCGCTCAACGTATACGCGAGCGCCGCGCGCGGCTTCGAGACGCCGACGCTGAATGAGCTGTTCTATTCGGGGGCCGGCGCCGGTTTCAACTTCGGCCTGGCACCGAGCCGCAGCGTCCACCTGGAAGTGGGCGCGAAGTCCATGTTCGGCCAGCACACCCGCGCCGACATCGCCCTGTTCCAGGCACGCACCCAGAACGAACTCGTGGTCGACGCGTCGAACGGCGGCCGCACCAGCTACCGCAATGCCGGCCGTACCCTGCGCCAGGGCGTCGAGCTATCGCTTGCCTCCAACTTCGCCGGCGGCTGGAACACCCTGGTCGCGGCCAACGTCCTGCGCGCCATCTACGACGATGGCTTCGGCGCGATCCCGTCCGGCAACCGGCTGCCCGGCGTGCCGCGCGCCAGCCTGTTCTCGGAGCTGGGCTGGACGGCAGCGGATGGCGGCCTGAACGCCGCGCTCGAAGCACAGGCCTCTAGCCGTGTCCATCCGGACGATGCCAATACGGCCGTGCCGGCGCCGGGTTACGGCATCCTGAACATGCGCCTTCAGGCCCGCCAGCAGATCGGCGCCTGGCGCCTGAAACAATACCTGCGCGTAAACAACCTGCTCGACCGCGACTATGCCGGCTCGGTGATCGTGGCCGAATCGAACCGCCGCTACTACGAGGCCGCCCCTGGCCGCAACTGGATGCTCGGCATCAGCGCGCAGGTCCAGTTCCAGTAACCGGCAGCGCCTCAAGGGCGAGCGGCGCCGGCAGCGCGGCCGACGGATACAGCTGCGCGAGCACGGCGTCCGCCGCCGGGATCACGGCCTTCTCGGCGAGCGCGGTTGCCGCCTCCTGGTCCGGCGCTTCGCGCAGCGCGCGCCACAGCGCCGGCAGGTCGCCGGCATGCGCCATCACCGCCTTTTCCACCTCAGCCTGCCAGAAGGGCGGCGCCTCGCTCTCGACATAATTCCCACGTCCCCGGCCGAAATGGGCCACCGCCAGGTAGCGCAGCAGGCCGCCCGAGAACAGGGTCTGCAAGAAAGCATCGGCGAACTGCACCGTATGCTGGTTGCGGTCGGTGCCGACATTGAAACCCCAGGCTGCGCCGGCCATGGTCAGCGCGCCGACGATCGCCCCCAGCAGCGCACCGCCGCCGAGCGTCAGGCCGCCCGCCATCAGGTCCGCCGACAAGCCGGTGGCGGCGCCCGACACCATCGCGCCCAGCAGGCCGGCCTGGGCCTTGTCCACCGGCGCGCGCACGGCGAAGTTCTCGCGCACCCGCGCATTGATCACCGAGGCCTCGCCGGGATCGAGTTTGTGCAGGACCAGCATGCGCGCCGTCGTCGAGCCGATCTCGTCGTTGAGGCGCTGCACCAGGGTGGCCATGGCGAGCTCCTGGCGTTTCTGTTCGTCCTTGCCGAGGCCGACGGCCTTGAGCGCGGACTTGATCAGCCCCTTGCCTTCGCCCGCGACCTCCTGGCGGTCGCGCGCGGCGAAGGCCAGCAGTTCCGCGACCAGGCGCAGGGCGTTGCGATAACGCCGCTGGTTCGCCGCTTCCCAGGATGCCAGCAGGCGCGCATAGCCGGCTTGCCTCGATGGCTCGATCAGTTTACCGATCGCATCGTAGAACACGTGCTCGTGTACCCAGCAGCGCGCAAAGGCATCGAGCGGCAGCACCTCTTTCACCACAGGGAATTGCGTCAGGTGCTGCTTCCAGCGCTGCTGTTCACTCGCCTCTTCGTTACCGGGCCGTGGCGGCCCCATCTGGTTGAGGAGCACGGCCACCGGCTTGCCCAGCCACTCGAGGATCTTCATCTCGGACGGCAGGTAGCCGGCATCCTGCGGCGACTCGGAGGAATTGACGAGGTAGAGCACGACATCCGCCTCTTCCTTGGCAGCGCGCAAAGCTTGCTGACTGAGCCAGAACGGCTTGTCGCGGTAGCGGTCGAACACCTCGCGCAGGAACCAGCCGATCGGGTTGCCCGCCATCGACAGGCGCTTCAGCAAACGCACCGAATCGCCGAAGCCAGGCGTGTCCCACAGCACGAGGGAATCGCCCGCCTCGCTGGTCTGCAGCAGGTGCGCTTCCGCGAACTGGGTCACGTGGGCGGCGTCGCGGACCTCGCCCACGTCGGTGCCCACCAGGGTGCGGGCCAGGGTCGTCTTGCCATTGTTCGTGTGCGAGACAAGGGCGAACTGGATCTTGACCGGCGCTTCCATCAGCGCAGCTCCGGCAGGCGCAGTCCGGCGCCCAGTTCGACCGGATACTTGTTCGGCTCGAGCAGGTTGACGAAGGTGGCCGAGGTGCCGTGGAAGCTGCAGAACTGCCGCCACAGGGCGCTGCGTTCCGCCAACCGTTCCGCGCTGCCGGGCTGGCTGCCGATGCGCTCTAGCAGGGGCGACTCGTCCACCAGCACGGCGACGCCCCGACGCACGCGCTTCGCCAGGTAGTCGAGGAAGGCGCCATGGTTCTCCTTTTCCGGCGTGGCGGAAAGGCTGAACAGGACAGCGGTGACGGTGACACCGGCCTCATCGAGCTGGGTGTCGCGCAGGGCATCCTTGGCGTCGATGCCGTAGTCGCTGGGCGGACGCAGTTGCACGCGTGCCTGGGCCCCAAGGGCCGCGGCCGCAATGGCCCACAGACCACGGTCGCGCGCCTCGTCGAGGGTATAGCTGTACGGAAGGACGCGCAGCAGCGCGGGAGCGCCGGCGCCGATACTGTCGGCCAGCTTGCGGTAGTAAGGCTGGTCCAGGTCCAGTGGGAAATGACGGGCGAGCCGGCGTGCACGCCAGCCGGCGAAGGCGGCCAGCAGCAGGCGCGGCAGCACGACGAGCAGGAGCAGGGTCGCGCCGTAAAGGTGCACCCAACGCTCGCCGCTGGCGGCGGTGACGGGGCGGCCGAAGCGCAGCAGCTCGATCTCGGCCAGCGAGAAGCCCTGGAGGAAGGGAAACACGTTTATTGCCGGCATGAAGAGCCAGGACAGCAGGGTGTGAACCTGCCGGCCGTCGAGGAAGGTGCTCTCCCAGCCGACCGCGTACTGGGTCAGCAGGCCGCGCGCATACAGCGAGGCGATGGCGCCGAGCGCGAAGCAGGCGGCGGAGAGGTGGATCGTGCGGCTCAGGCGGGCGCGGGTGAGCGGCTCGCTCAGCGCGGCCCACTCGGTCATGAAGCTGCCGACGCCGGCGGCCAGCGGCGCGGGCAGTTTGCGCGGCACGGCCACCTTACCCAGGCTCAGGCGGCGCAAGAGGTTCGGGCCTGCCCAGCCATGGCGTTTGCCGGGGATGCAGGCCCATACCAGCATGGAGAGGTAGACCAGCAGGTTCCAGCCAATGATCAATAGAAAGGGGGCGGACAGGAGGTCGACCCGGTGCGGGTCGGCGATGCGGTCGATGACGGCGCCGCTCACGAATGCCAGGAACGGCAGGGCAAGCCAGAATCCGGGCAGGCCCAGGCGGCGCTTGGCGAAGGCGCCAAAAGCCGGCGTGCGTTCGCCCAGTCGTTTCAGGATCTGTTCGGACCGCTGTTCCAGGAAATGGTGCTGCGTCATGGCAGCCTTGTCGTCCGCTGCCTGCCAGGCGGCGAGCTCTTTCGCGCTGCGGCTGGCGTACCTGCGATCGTCGTCGCTCAGCACCTCGTGATTCACGTCGGCGGTTTCGATGGCGCGCACCAGCACGGCATTGCGTGCGACCTGTTCGTTCATGCTTCTCCTGTCATGGTTGAAATGGCAAGGCTGACAAGTGTATTGTGCCCCAGATTCGGATCGCGGGCCGTTGCGCTGTTCGTGACGGACGAAATGACGGGCGTAAAAAAACCCGGGCAGGCCCGGGCGTCGCTCTGCGATGCAATGTTCAGCTGCGGTGATTCTTCTTGTTTGGCTTGCTGCCGTAATCGGAGGACGGCTGGTCGGGATGGCCCTGCAAACCCTTGCTTCCACCCATGCCCGAATCCGATTGCTGCGAGCCGGCATGCTGATTCTGTTCGATGCTTCCCTGGCCGGACCGCTGCGCTTCGCTGAGTCGGTTCTGCTCGGCCTGCGCCTGCATGCGCTGGCCACGCTGGCGCGCACTCCAGCCGCCCCCTTGTGAACCGCCGACGCCGCCACGCTGGTTGCGGCCGAGATCGGATTGCTGCGACCCCGTGTGTACCATCGGGAAAGGCGATTCCGGCCCACCCGGCATCACGGCGCCCGGTGCGCGCGACTGCAGGCTGCCCTCGGCCACGTTCACGGTTTTCGGTTTGTGGATGCCGCGCGAACGACTCACACCACCCAGGCTTTTTTCCTTCGATTTCATGATCGACCCTCCGCTTTGCTGAACCAATGGATCGATCATGCGCGCCGGCCGTCGGGATATCCCCGCGGCCAGCTGCCAGTTCGCGCCAGGTGGCCAGCAGCCAGTTTGCCGCGTCGACGCCGCTCTGGCTGGCGTAATAGCGATTCGTGTAGCCGCTCAGCGCCTGGATCGTCGAAGCGATATGCTGTTCCTGCATGCCCGCCAGCATGGGAACGACCACGTCACGCTGGTCGATCCCATAGGCCGGCGTCGGCAAGGCGACACGGCGGGCCTCGAGAGCGGCGCGCGCTTCGGCTTCGCTTGCGTGATACATGAAGCCGCCACATTGCCCCATTTGCTGGTGGATTGCACCGGTCACCGCGAGGAGCCGGCTGTCATCGAGCACGACCGCGTGTACCTTTTCCGATATGTCGGCTGCGCGTACCTGGCGGCTGCCGATGGACACCGCCTCGGGGGCGACCGTCTGCACTTTTCGGAACGCCGCATCGCCGATGGTGATCCAGGCCCGCCGTTTCTTTGTCGAGCCGGCCGTCGCGGCGAGGCTGAGGCAGAGGACCGAGAACAGGCAGAGCTTGAGCAGACCGGGCCTCATTATGTTTCCTTTAGGCATAGCAGAAAAAAATGCTAGCAGCCCGGGCCACTCGGCCGTTTGCCCCGGCTCAACGTTTAAACGCCCTACGTTATCTGAGCGGTAATCGTGCGGCGATTCCTACAGCCGCTCGGAGTCTTCTCCTATACATATCTCGGTTGCCCTTGTCACGCACAAGGCTTATCCCCAGCCGTCTGTCTCCCTGACGATCGCGGGCACAGATCTGGCGGACGAAAAAGTCCTGGTCGGAGCGCACCTCGATTCGATTCTCAGCTTCCGCATGAGCGATACGGCACGGGCGCCGGGGGCGGACGACGATGCGTCCGGGGTCGCCAGCATGACCGAAGCGCTGCGCGCCCTGATCGCGAGCGGCTACCGGCCACGCAGGACGATCCAGGTCTTTGCCTATGCCGCCGAAGAAGTGGGTTTGCGCGGGTCGCAGGAGATCGCCCGCCAGTTCAAGCAAGCGGGGCAGAAGGTCGCAGGCGTGCTGCAGCTCGACATGACCAACTACAAAGGCGCGGCCAAGGACATCTACCTGATCACCGATTACACGAACAGCGCCCAGAACACCTTTGTCGCCGAGCTGGCGGCGGCTTACCTTCCCGAACTCAAGGTCGGCAATGACCGCTGCGGCTACGGCTGTTCCGACCACGCGAGCCGGGACGCCCAGGGCTATCCCGTTTCCATGCCCTTTGAGTCGTCGATGGCGCGCGACAACCCGGCCATTCACACGTCCCGGGACACCTACGAGAACTCGGGAGGCCAGGCGGCGCACGCCCTGAAGTTCGCGCGCCTGGCCGCGGCATTCATGGTCGAACTGTCCGGCGGCTAGCCCATGGCGCCTCAGGTATGCGCGACCAGGCCGCTGTCCGGCTTGGGCTGCCCGCTCACCCGGTTCGGTACAGCGCGCCGGCCAATGCACCGCCTAACAAGGGCGCAAGCCAGAACAGCCACAGCTGCGCAACCGCCCAACCGCCAACAAACAGAGCCGGCCCCGTACTACGCGCGGGGTTCACGGAGGTATTGGTGACCGGAATACTGATCCATAGCCCGACTGTAACGGCTGGATTGAAATGGCCGCCAGAGATGGGGCCAAAAGCATCGGCGGCGGTCAGCACGGACAGGCCGAAGGCGAGCGAGACACCCCTGAGACCGATGCCTATCTCAGGAAACGTGGCGGCGAGAACCGCGCTGCCGCAGCCTCCCAGGACGAGCCAGAACGTGCCGATGAATTCTGCAAGAAGTTTGCTCAACATGATTCCCTCCCGTGCGGCATGAACGGCGCTTGCTGTTCGGGGTGCCGCTTCATCGATTGTAGATGTCGAGGAAGGCGCTGAAAGATGGAGGAGATGGGGCCTTGATACACCACAAACTAACTACGCTTTGTGACGGGCAGGTGTAGAACAATTTGTCCTGGCGACGGCCGGGAACTCAATGGAGCCTAAAAAAGCAAAAAACCCCACCAGATCA
>NZ_JBOBRE010000027.1:0-7427 GCF_050586525.1 Massilia sp. BKSP1R2A-1
AAGTGGCCTTGTCGCCAAGACCCCTTACGGCCAAGAGCGGACATAGCAACGGTCTGTTTCGAGTCCAGGAGAGATTGAAAAATATACCGTTTGTATCGCCTCGAAACGCACATGGCGTCCGACGATGTTGTCCTTAAGTTTAGATGACGTGCGCCGACAATGACCATAATGCTTTTGGTTAAAAAAATACTAATAAATTGTCACTTTATGGGAGCGATTGTGCTTTTTTAGTAGGACGGAGTACGAACTAAACACGTAATCACGGGCCCCATCTCTACAAGGCCTCTATGCTACGTCAGGGGGACAGGGTTTCGGCGAGCCAGTGCTGTGCGCCGCGCTTATAGCCGCGCGGCTAAGATTGCCTCATGTGCGGCAGACTCGATCAAAATGACGTATCCCGGCTGATAGCTGACTTCTCGTGGGTGGAGTCGGTCATCAGCCATACGGAAGCCAGCGACAGCTTCAACGTCGCGCCAGGCACGTACAGGCCTGTTCTCCACGTCGTAGGCGAGCAACATTTCGTTAGCGACCTGCATTGGGGCTATCGGTCTTGTTGGGCCGAGACGTCGGGCAAGATTCCGATCGCCATCAACACCCGGCTCGAGAAGATCTCAAACGCGTATTGGCGGGGTCTGCTCAAGAATGGTCGCGCGATCGTGCCGGCGTTCGGATGGTATGAGTGGACTGGGGAGAAAGGTAGTAAGCAGCCTTGGCACATCCACAAGCGGGATCTCACTTCAATCTACTTGGCTGCGCTGGCCAACCCAGGCCCGGTAACCGAGTCTAAGGCGCTGAACGGCTTCACAATCGTTACTGCAGACGCTCAGTGCGGCCTTCTGGACGTTCACGATCGTCGACCTGTCGTTCTTACCGCTGACGCGGCCGCGGCCTGGTTAGACCCCCTCACGCCGCCGGAAATGGCAGAGGAGATCGTAAGGATTGCAGCATTGGGCCCCGACGCTTTCGATTGGTACCCGGTAGACCCGGCGCTCGGGAATGTGCGAAGTCAGGGCGCTGAGCTCGCACAGCCGAGGTGAATACTGATCAGAATATTGTCAACTCGACATTACATTCTCTAATATCGAGTTGGCGACAGGCAAACAAAAAGCCGGGAGACCCGGCTTTGTTATCTTGTGGCGCTTTCAACGGCCAAATTTCTTAACTGAACGTGCTTTCATATCACTAAGAATATCGGCTGTCTTCCGCTTGATGAGCACTGACTCAAGAGGTGTAACGCCTCTAGCTTTTGCAGCAGGAGAGTTCGCAGGGACAAGCTGTAGCCCCCTAGCGAACAACTCAGCATTCTTGTTAAACAATTTGTACTCCTTTCTCTGCCATATACGCCTCTAACGTATCCGTGCAGATGGGCTCGTTAAGGTCGAAGCACATTGACAAAGTGAAAGCTTTCGACTTCCACCAAGCCCTGCCCTGTTCCGTGGACATGAGTTCAGCCAAGTCTTTCACGCCAGGGAACAGTG
The DNA here is from genome assembly GCF_050586525.1 of Massilia sp. BKSP1R2A-1. Taxonomy (NCBI): domain Bacteria; kingdom Pseudomonadati; phylum Pseudomonadota; class Betaproteobacteria; order Burkholderiales; family Oxalobacteraceae; genus Massilia; species Massilia sp. BKSP1R2A-1. The sequence goes on from NZ_JBOBRE010000027.1 coordinate 1,479, forward strand.
TAGCAAACTTCGCCTGGTCTGGCACGTCCATCAGCGCTTGGAAACCGTATCGCGGCCATGTGTACGCGCCGTTGTAAGAAGCATCAGCGACAGCGCGCAGGAAAATCTGGTGTATCCCAACAGTTTTCGCCATATAGGCTTGATGTGCGAACATCCGAATGCCTAATCCTTGGGCAGTGTGTTGTGGCTTCAACACTACGTACTCCACTTGGAGACAGCTGTAACTGCCTTCGTTCTGCTCAACCTCGAAGACGGCTTCCTGGGCAAGAAATTCATGGCGAACGCTCAGCCGGGCCTTTAAAGCTCGTTGCGAGCTGCCACTATCCGAATGTACCAAAGCGAGGTCAATCACGCTGCCGTCCATAGCTCCGGTTAGACCCGCGGCTACTTGATAGTCGAGCACGAAGTCGCCGATTGTATATTCTTTCGGCGAGTTAAATATAACTTTGTTGTTAAAGTATTTACTAGTGAGTGTATCTTTCGCCATCTAGCTAGTATATCAGCCATTGCCAACATGCAAGCTTCCGTGGGTTGCATGTTCATATATTGCGTGCAATACTCTCATCGTCGCAATGCAGCATTGTTGTACTCACGCAGGTCGCTCAGACCTTCTCACCCAAGCTCCAAAGTCGACTGGTCCAAGCCTATTTGGGCGAGTCTTCAAGACTCCCATATTTTGCTGTCGAACCTCGACATTAGGGAGAATCTATGCTTTCCAATCACCCCACCGATCCTCGATCTACGTGCCAACGTGGCCTGGCTAAATGCAGCCCAGCCAAAGCAGCTGAACAGTCCGACTTCGAACCGTCATCCGCAGAGAAACTCGGCCTTGAATACGTCCAGAGCATTCCGTTTGCTGAAGACGCACGAGTTGGCGGCTACCTAGTCCAAGCCGACGTAAGGCCGATCACCTACGGCTACCTCTATGGCGCCAACCCTCCAGAAGCGGACATGGCCAGAAGCTTATACAACGTCCTCAACTCATCCCTATGAAACTTTTAGACGCGATCTTCCTATCGGCTCAGATGCCAGAAGACTCTGTCATTTGCGCTCGGGAACCGTTCCACCAGAGCACTGAAGCAGTGATCGTTCAGTTTGCGGAGGACTTTTCGATTCCGCCGCAGGTAACGCAGGAAGGCTACGTCTATTTTCTTGAAACGGACGGCGTGAGTGAGTTGCTCGAGATCAGCCAAAAGCGCAATTCAAGAGAAACAAAGGCTGAGTTTGTTTTTTACTACGCTTCGTGGGATGCTTACCCAGCGTTTTACAACGATCTGGAAGACGTAGCCACACAGAGCCAGTGACTGCTTCGGGTCGATAGCGGACCTACCCGCAGCATCCTCATCAAGACTCATACCGATGAGTGCTGAATCGCAGCTGCTCTTAATTAGTTCTGCCTTGATCAAACGATTCGAGATCAGAAATAACTTTTGACCAGAAATGCTCACGCTCAGTTTGGTTCGATGGCACGTAAGCGCTTGCGAGCAAGGAAACGGGGTGTACGCCAATGAGTGATGAGATTTCTTCAATCTTTGTTATCGTGGGTGCCTTAACTCCGCGCTCCAAACTGCTGAGATAGGTTCTACTCGAAACCACCGAAAAGTCCTCTTGGGTCAGGTTCCGACTCTTCCTTGCCTTCTGCAATCCTAATCCGAACCGTTTGAGTAAGTCCACGAATACCTCCACACAAAAGGTAGGATGTACTCACGGCGAACACTTTAGGACTACAATCTATAGTGTTCATTTCAATGTGGGCTGACAATATGATAACAACACATGAAGCTGACAAGGCTGCGTTGCTTTCGTTTAGCTCAGGCATCACAACATGGCGTACAGCAACACTCAACTTAGGTACGTTGTATGTATTCTTCAACCATGGTCTAAAGCACAGTGGCAGATGGATCTTTCAGACCTCAATCCTTTGGGATAGTCGTGACGTCATAGACTTTTGCCGAAATGTCGCCAGCAATAAGGCAGCAAAAGTCGTTGATATCACTCTTCTAGAGCCATATCAACGGGGACAGGTTCGTAGTTGGAGGTTGACGACAGTACTTAAGATTTGCGTTTTCGAGGAGGACTTCGCGGAGCATCCGGTGTACTTTACCGATGCAGGGGAAGTCATCGGGCTAACACCATCAGAAGCAAAACAAAGGATGAAAACGCTATACAAAGCTCGGCAGAGCCGCACCGCTGGGAACAGCCATCGGGCAGGCAGTTAAGACTGCTCAACCGGTTCGAGTTGACGTCTGCTGCTTTCAAGCCTAGAGGAAACAATGTTCAACTCTTCGCCTGCCCGTGCTGTGATGTACGTCCGGATGTCGACAGAAAACCAGGACTACTCCACTGATCATCAGCGAGCAAAAATACGGGAGTACGCCGCTACCCGCAACCTACCCATCATACGAGAATATGTTGATGACGGTAAAAGCGGACTTGATATAAGGCGGCGTGCCGGCCTTCTCGCGTTGATGCGAGATGTTGAGTCAACACAGCGAGACTTCAGCCATATCATCGTTTACGACATCAGCAGGTGGGGGCGTTTCCAGGACATCGATGAGGCGGCTTATCATGAGCATACCTGTCGTCGTGCAGGGATCGAAGTGGTCTACTGCGGCGAACCGTTCACAGACGAAACTGGTCCGTATGCTTCGCTTCTCAAGAGCATGAAGCGAGTGATGGCTGCGGAATACAGCCGCGAGCTGTCAGAAAAGGTGTTCGCTGCCCAATCTAGATTTACTCAGATGGGTTTCAAACAGGGTGGGCACGCTGGGTATGGCCTAGGGCGCCTGGCGCTAAAGGCGTGTGGAACGCCTAGAGCAATTCTGAACTATGGAGAGTCCAAGATTGCTGCCACTGATCGAGTAGTCCTTGTATGGGGGCCAACAAATGAAGTAGCTACTGTTCGCCGCATCTACGCTCTATACCTGCATGACCAGATGAGTGTTGAAGCGATCGTCAAAATACTTAACAGCGAACAGGTCCTAAGCGAGTTCGGAAGGCCCTGGACTCAGCATATGATCAGGACCCTGCTGAGCAACGTCAAATACTGCGGTATCTTGGCTTATAACAGACGTTCATGCAGGCTATCGACGCAACGCAAGCATAACTCGCGCCACGAATGGGTCGTCAATCCGACGGCACTTGACCCAATCATAGACTCTGCGCTTTACGAACAGGTCCAAGCGGAACGAGCGCGTAGAACACACCGTCGCACGCGTGCCGAACTCATCGATCTCCTGCATGTTTGCTACACGAAAAGTGGCAGGATCAACTCGAGCATTATTACTGCAGACCCGGCGATGCCCGACGTAAAAATGTTCGCGCGACAGTTCGGATCCCTACCTCGTGCATATGAGGCCGCGGGTCTACCGAGTAGCTCGGCGTTCGCAGCGGCAGACACGCGGAAGGAAGTCTTGGCTAAGCGCAAAGAGTTACTCGCCGAAGTGATTCATCACGCTTCGATAGAGGGTGCAATGGTTGAAAGAACATCCGAGCCCTTTGCCTTGATAATAAACGGTAACCTGACAGTCAGGGTTGATGTACTGGTACGCCGAAAACCACCACGAGGTCAGGCGAACTGGGCTTTGCGCCCGAACTCGGGAATCGACTTCATCATCGCTGAGCTGGCGAATTATTCTTGTGTAAGGACGCACAATTATTTCCTGATTCCTTCCAAAACTCTGCCGTCGAAGACGGTCTACTTAACGGAAACGAATCTTGCTGAGTATGCGGCTAAAGGGTACATCTCGCTCGAGTCGATGTTCCATGGTGCTCATGTTACATATATGGAGGACGCATGCTAAAGACACTTAGCAATCGAGCCGCCATCTATGTACGCGCCTCCACGGAACATCAGAATTACTCGACTGATCACCAAGAAGCAGCGCTTCATGATTACGCAACTGCGCATAACCTACAGGTCACAAGAATTTACCGAGACAGAGGGCGAAGCGGCTTGACTCTCGACGGTCGTAGCGGGCTACTAGAACTGCTGACGGATATTCAGGCTGGGCGTGCCGGCTTCGACGTTGTGTTGGTGTACGACGTAAGTCGATGGGGCCGTTTCCAGGACGTTGACGAAAGCGCATACTATGAGTACGCCTGCCGCAGAGCAGGCATCACGGTAGCATACTGCGCCGAGCCGTTTTCGAATGATGGCTCGCCGCTAGCTACGGTGCTAAAGGGCTTGAAGCGCGCAATGGCCGCTGAATACAGTCGAGAGTTGTCTTCAAAGGTGTTTAGCGCACAGTGTCGTCACACCCAGGCAGGATTCAAGCAAGGTGGCTCTGCCGGTTACGGACTACGGAGGATCGCTGTCTCTGCAACTGGGCAGATGAAAAACGTCCTCGGCGCCGGCGAGCGCAAAAGCATGCCAACTGATCGCGTTTCCTATACCCTCGGTCCTGCACATGAGATCGAGATAGTCAATCGCATCTACGACATGTACCTGTTCGAGCGCCTTTCAGACACTGCGATCGCTCGACGCTTAAACCAGCAGGGTATCGAGAACGAGTTCGGTAAGCAATGGTCTCCATTCCATGTGAAGCAGGTACTCACCAACGACAAGTATGCAGGTACGCTTGTATTCAACCGCAGCACGCAGAGACTCAAGAGTTCACGTCGACCTAATTCACCCAGCTCGTGGGTCAAGGTTGAGGACGCCTTCGATGCGGTCGTGACGAGAGAAAAACTTGACCAAGCGCGAGCTGAACGGCGCAACCGTAACAGGCAATGGACAGACGACGAGATGCTCGATGAGCTTCGCAGCATCTTCGTTGAGTATGGCAAGGTAACTCCGGACCTCATCGACTCGCGCGGTGGCCCGTCAGTAAAATCCTATGCATTTCGCTTTAACGGCATCACTTCTGCCATGGGCCTTGCTGGGGTTAGCTGGCCCTCTCTGTCCCGCACCGCAGTCACTAGATACCGGATGCGCTGTATAACGCGTGACATCACGATCGAGTTGGAGCGTTGTGCTGCTGCAGCCGCAGCCCAGGTTAAGAAGCTTAGTCCGCGAACTTACATGGTTGAGGGCGTCGCAGTACGCATTCTCTGTACGCGATGTCGTTTTGAACGAAGTCACCCGTGTTGGAAGGTTACTTTGACACAAGACCCATCAATCGATTTCTTGATCTGGGCGCGAGCTGACCAGTCGAATGAACGAATCGAAAGGCTCTATCTTTTACCGGTTTCAGAATTTCCAACACACACTTATCTCTGGCCGTCCACACGCACGCTGCATATGTTTGAGCAATACGCACACCCGTCGCTAGCCGCAATGTTTGGACTGAGTTCAAATGATCTCTAAACGCTGTTTGTTGCAACGTATTTGCTTGAACAGGAAGTTCGTTTTGACGAAACAAGGTTGGTGCCTCAGGCTCAAATGCTGCGAGGCGTGGGAGACTGTCTATATACTTCGTTGGGAGACCGCAAATGAATACCAAAAAATTGCTCGAGGAAGCGGCAGTCGAGGCCTATCGTGCCGGCACGCAGCAGCGTCGTGCTCGTCAGCACGTCAAGAATGAGCTTGATAAAATTTCAGCCTCCGTTAGACCCAATGTTACTGACAACGGTGGAGTCGTAACAGTTCAGAAGCCAGCCGATGCAAAACCGGTTTCGAGCTTGGGAGGGGCAACGAAGGTTTTTGGCACTTCGCGCATCTCTATTCCGGAGTCTAGACATTACGCGAAGCGCTCACGCTAACGCGTTGCCTGTAGTTGACTACCTGACTCGTTGCGTCATTTAAATTCGTCCGCTATCGGTCCAGCCTGTGTAGAAACTCTTCAGCTGGATCCGTAAGCCGAATTGTACGGCTCACGGCCTAGTTTCCTGAAGCCTATAGAAGCGCCATAGCCTTGGCCGACCGTTTTCCAGTCCTCGGCAAGACCAGCAGCAAGAATGCTCCAAACAGCCCGGTTTGCGGCAAAAACCGGGCGTACGCCCTGATCC
>NZ_JBOBRE010000028.1:0-5492 GCF_050586525.1 Massilia sp. BKSP1R2A-1
CAAGCCAGCCGGCACCCTCATCAAACGCCCACACTTATCGACTGTTGATTGTTAAAGATCGTTGTTCTGCACTACCTTGCTGCGTTGTTGCGAAGCGTTGTGTTCGTCAGCAACAGAGAAGCGAGATTATGCGGTGTTTTGCGTTTATCGTCAAGCCCCTCTTTTCCTTCGCTGTCGCTGCTTTCAAAGCTGCGCCGGCGTCGGAGGAGCAAGACTATAACAAATCACAGGATAGTTCCGCAAGTGTCACTTTCCCGACGCTCGATAGCTTGGAGCTATTGAACTGTTCAATTTAATTTGCTTTAGACTATGAACGAGAATCGTTATCATTTGCTCCTACCACAGTAATAACGAAGCAAAGAGAGAACGTCATGGTCGTCGCAGCCAAGAAAACCAGCCAGGTAGTCGCCCACCTCGCGATCGCTTTTGTCATCACCTATGCGGTGACCGGCTCCATGCTGATCGGCGGCCTCGCACTCCTTATCGAACCGGTCATCAACGTGCTGCTGCTCCCCTTCCACGAAAAAGCCTGGTCTGCCATCCGCGCCAGGGCGCGCGGCGAGCGCGAGCGCTACATGCGGATCGCTGCGGAAAAGGTCAGCCAGACCGCCCTCCACATGATCGTGGCCTTTAGTGTCATGTACTTCGCCACCGGCTCGCTGGCCTTCGGCGGCATGGCGGCCGTGCTGGAGCCGATCTGCAACGTGATCCTGCTGCCGATCCACGACCACTTCTGGGAAAAGCTCGCGCTGCGCTTCGGCGGCGCCGCCCGCATGGCTTGATTCCGGAAGGACGCCCGCCGGGCGTTCTGTACAGATACGCAAGGCGCGCCCTGTTTCCAGTGTTACACTGTGCGCCTGGTGCTGGCGCCCCCCGTCAGTCGTTCCTCTTCCCGAACAATACGGCGCGATCAATGAGCAAGTCGGTGTGGCCTACCTGCGGCGGCGAAGCGGCAACCCTTGTTCGGACGAAGGACTGGAGCCAGACCTCGCTCGGCCCGCTCGACACCTGGCCGAACAGCCTGCGCGTCCTGACCGACGCCGTCCTGCGCGCGCCCGTCAGCATGGTGCTCGTCTGGGGCGAGGACCGCACCCTCATCTACAACGACGCCTATGCGCGCATCGCGGCCGACCGCCACCCGCAGGCCTTCGGCGGATCGGTGCGCGACGCCTGGCCCGAGGCCTGGGACTTCAACCGGGAAGTGTTCGACGCCTGCTTCGCCGGCGAGGAACGCGTCTTCCGCGACGCGCATTTCGTCCTCGCCCGCCACGGCGTCCCGCAGGATACCTGGTTCGACCTCTACTATTCCCCCGCTGCAGACGAGCATGGCCGGATTTGCGGCGCCCTGTCGACGGTCATCGATACCACTGCGCGGGTCACCGCCGAACGCGAGCGCGACCGGCAGGAGCAGCACCTCAAGCAGGCCAACGCCGACCTCGACGCCCTGCGCATCAGGCTCGAAGACCTCAACCAGCGCCTGGCGGCGGACATGGACTTCCTGAACACCCTGTTCCGCCAGGCGCCGAGCTTCATGGCCGTGCTGGTCGGTCCGGACCACGTCTACGAGCTCGCCAACGATTCCTATCTCAGGCTGGTGCAGCACCGGGATGTCATGGGCAAACCCGTGCGCGCGGCGCTGCCGGAGCTGGAAGGTCAAGGCATCTTCGAACTGCTGGACCGCGTCTACCGCGACGGCGAGCCCTTTCACGGCCAGAACGTCGACGTGCTGCTGGACAGCGGCGACGGCATCGCGACCGAGCGCCGCATCCTCGATTTCGTCTACCAGCCGCTCAAGCACGCCGATGGCCAGACCTACGCCATTTTCGTGGAAGGCATCGACGTCACCGACCATGCGCTGACCGAGGAGCGATTGCGGGTCGCGCAGGAAGCCGGAGAGATCGGCACTTTCGAGTGGTTCCCGAATACGGGCAAGATGGCGGTGTCGGATGCCTACCGCCGCATCTGGGGCTTCGCAACCGACACCGAGATCACCGCCGAGCTGCTGGTCGAGCACGTCCACCCCGAAGACCGGCACCTGTCCGGCCCGCGGCGCCTGGTCAACGACGACAATCCGATCGGCTACAACGAGTACCGCATCCGGCGCGCGGATACCGGCGAGATCCGCTGGATCGCACGCCGCGGCCAATCCATGCGCAGCACGGTGGCCGGCGAACGCCGCTACCTCGGCGTGGCCTTCGACATCACCGAACGCAAGCGGACCGAGGAAAACCTGCGGCAGGCCGAGACCGCGCTGCGCGAACTGAATCAGTCCCTGGAACGCAAGGTCGAGCAGGAAGAGGCGGGACGCTTCAAGGCCGAGGACGCTCTGCGGCAGGCCCACAAGATGGAAGCGGTCGGCCAGCTCGCGAGCGGCGTCGCCCACGACTTCAACAACGTTTTGCAGATCATCTCGAGCAACCTGCAGCTGATGGAACTCGACGGCATGGGCAGCCAGACAGCGGGACGCGTCGCCAGCGCCGTCGCTGCGGTCGAACGTGGCTCGAAACTGTCGTCGCAGCTGCTTGCCTTTGCACGCCGCCAGCCGCTGCAGCCGGTCGTGACCCACCTCGGCGAACTGATAGGCGGCATGGAGTCGCTGCTGCTGCGCGCCATGGGCGACCGCATCGCCGTCGAGATCCGCCAGAATGCCGGCCTGTGGAACGTCCAGGTCGACCGCAATCAGCTCGAGAACGCCATCCTGAACATGGCGATCAATGCGCGTGACGCCATGGACGGCAGCGGCAGCCTCACCATCGGACTGGCCAATGCGCCGAACGACGCGAGCCTGGGCGGTGACCACGTCTGCCTGTCGATCACCGACAGCGGCTGCGGCATGCCGCCGGAAATCCTCGACAAGATCTTCGACCCCTTCTACACGACCAAGGCGCCGGGCAAAGGCACGGGGCTCGGCATGAGCATGGTGTACGGCTTCGTCAAGCAAAGCGGCGGCGAGATCAAGGTGCGCAGCACGCCCGGCGAAGGCACGACGATTGCGATCTACCTGCCGCGCGCGGCGGGCCAGGTGCTGGAAGAGGCCGCGGCGGCCGACACCGCAATCCCGGGCGGCCATGAAACCATCCTGGTGGTCGACGACGACCCCGCCGTGATCGCCACCACCACCGAGATCCTCGCCGGGCTGGGCTACCAGGTGCTGCGGGCCGGGAATGGCCAGGAAGCGCTGGCCATCCTCGGAAGCGGTCTACCGGTCGACCTGCTGTTCACCGACATCTCGATGCCGGGCGCGGTCGATTGCGCGAGCCTGGTGCGCCAGTGCCGCAGTTTGTCGCCACGCACCGGCATCATGCTCGCTTCGGGCCAGCTGCCGGACTCCTCCTTCGATGAGGAACTCGACCTGCTGGCCAAGCCCTACAACCGCGAGCAGCTGGCACGCGCGGTACGCGCGCAACTCGGTGCGCCGGCGGGCCCCGTCACCGCGAGGGCGGCGGACCCGGTGCAGGCGCCCGAGCCGCATACCGGCCAGCGCATCCTGGTCGTGGAAGACGATCCCGACACGCGCGAGCTCGCGTGCGAGCTGCTGGCGGCACTCGGACATGCGGCCAGCGGCAGTTCCTCCGCCGAGCAGGCGCTGGCACTGCTGAAGGAGCACGACATCGACATCCTGTTCACCGACCTGAACCTGCCCGGCCTGTCCGGCATCGAGCTTGCCAACCGGGCCATGGCCTCGCAACCGACGCTGAAGGTGATCCTCGCCTCGGGCGACGGCCACAGCACGCGCATTCCACTGGCCAGCGGCATGGCGGTGCTGCCCAAACCCTATGACCTGCCGCAGCTCGAAATGAGCATCGCGCACGTCGCCACGACCTTGCACTGATCCGTATCCGCTTCATGACCATGCACACCACACCGAGCCGGATCCTGCTGATCGACGACCACCGCATCAACGCCGAGCTGGTCGCGGGCATGCTGGACCAGGAGCCGGACCTGATCCTGGAATACCTGCAGGAGCCGGGCGAAGCCGTGCAGGCGGCGCGCTCCTTCGCACCGAGCGTGATCATGGTCGACCTGCACATGCCGGTGTTCAGCGGCCTGGACGTGATCCGCACGCTGAAGGAAGCGCCGGACCTGGCGCAGATCCCGATCATCATGCTGTCGTCGAACGACAGCCCGCAGGTCAAGGCCTCCGGCTTTGCGGCTGGCGCAATGGACTACCTGGTCAAATGGCCGGACCGGATCGAACTCGCCGCGCGCCTGCGGGCGCATTCGCGCGCCTACCACGCGACGCTGGAGCGCGACCAGGCGATGCAGGCCCTGGCGGCGAGCCAGGCCGCGCTGCTCGAACGCACGCGCGAGCTGGCCGATACCCAGGCTTCGCTGCACGAAGCCGAGAAGATGGAAGCGATCGGGCAGCTCACCAGCGGGATCGCCCATGACTTCAACAATGTCCTGCAACTGATCACCGGCCATCTGCAACTGCTGCGCATGATGCACAAGCAGGACGAGAAGACAGTGCGCAGGGTGGAAGCGGCGTCGGAAGGCGTGCGGCGCGGCGCCGGCATCGCCGCCCAACTGCTCGCTTTCGCCCGTCGCCAGCCGCTGCAGCCAATGACGATTCCCGTCGACGCGCATCTGCGCAGCATGCAAGCTGTGATCGCGGACGTGCTCGCGGGCCGGCGCCTGAACATCGAGTCGACCGGCGACACCACGCTGGCGGCACTCGATCCGGTGCAGTTCGGGAAGAACGTGCTGCACCTGGTCCAGAATGCCGCCGACGCCATGGGCGAGGATGGGCAGCTGTCGATCACGGTCGACCGGGCGCCGCTGCCCGGCGTGGAGGGTGAAGCGGACCATGTGCGCGTGCGCCTGCGCGACACCGGCGCCGGCATGAGCGAAGAGGTGCAGCGGCGCGCCTTCGAACCCTTTTTCTCGACCAAGCCGGGTGGCCGGCGTACGGGCCTTGGCCTGAGCCTGGCCTTCGGTTTCGTCAAGCAGAGCGGCGGGCAGATCGAGCTGGCAAGCGAGAGCGGAGGCGGCACGACGGTCACGCTGTACTTCCCGGCCGTGCCGGCTGCGCAAGAAGTCTCGCCTGAGACAGGGGGCCGGGCCAGGTCGCGGACGGTGCTGGTCGTGGAAGACGAAGCGTCGGTGCGCGCTGTCTGCGTCGAGGTGCTGCGCAAGCAGGGACTGTATGTGCTCGAAGCGGCGGATGGAGAAACGGCGCTGGGCCTGATCCGCCAGGGGCTGCCGATCGACCTGGTGTTCACCGATATCGTCATGCCGGGCGCGGTGAAGGGGCAGGATCTGGCGCGGGCGACGGCCGAACACCTGCCGCGGGCGAAAGTCCTGTTCGCGTCGGGCTTCCCGGCGGGGATGAGTGATCAGGCCGAGCAAGTCCAGCGCACGCAGTTGCTGCACAAGCCGTATCGGCTCGACGAAATGACGCGCGTGGTGCAGGAACTGCTGGCGTAAATGATCGGGGCGATAGTGAAGATTCGCAATGCGAATCTGAAAGCAAAAAACCCCACCAGGATCAC
>NZ_JBOBRE010000029.1:0-5132 GCF_050586525.1 Massilia sp. BKSP1R2A-1
GTCGTTAGCGGACGCTACAATAGGTCAACAATCGGCCAATAGCGGACATCATCTTCTACTGCACACCAAGCAGGTGTGCCAACAATTAACTCCATCACGATGATCATACGTGCTCTTCTTAGCTTTCTTTTACTAGCCAGTGCCACTGCTAACGCTCAATACGCTAACGTCGAAGGGCGGTTCCGGTCGCAAGCAACCTCTCTTGATCTGATTGCGCTCGACTCAGAGTCAGGAGTAATCGCAGCAACAACGACCGTAGTGCAAGGGGGTTGTTCAGGCGCGGTGGCCGGCGTGGGTAAGGTGGTTAAAAACGTTCTGACGTTCTCTCCATATACGAAGGTTGATAAGGACGACGCATGCGTCATTACCGTGACTTTCGATAAAAACAAGAACACCGCTAGGGTGCAGGGTTCGTCCTGCTCGATGCATAGCGGTGCAGCTTGTGGTTGGGAAGGCGACACCGTACGTCGCGTCAAGGAAGGTCAGTCTCGTAACTGACTCTAGGCGTGCTGAACGACTGCAATGGGTCGGTCCCTGCCGTCCTAGTAGGCCAGCAACAGGCCAGGAGCGTATTCCTACAGCCAAGAAGACAGCCGAGGATATATGAGCGTATGGATGAAGGCTGGATGTGAAGAATGTAGAAATGGTGTGCTTTCGGGAATGTACTCTCCCGCGGCGGCAGCACGCCAAGGAAGGGAGACCACGCCTCCAATTTTAGTCTACAGTTCGATCATGGCACATGCTCATTTGTACCGCTGCCAGAGTTGCGGAGCATGGTGGGAAGTTAATGCGCGTGAAGCTCATGTTATAGCCGAGGCCGAAGCGAAGATAACATTTGCAGGGTACTTCAACGGATTGGAGAATCGACGCTGAACAACACCATGTCCGCAATGGGTCGAGACCGGCCTGTCGCGGCCACTGCCGGGTTTTCAACTAGCAAGCTGCTATGCTGGCTCAACCGGCCAGATTCGGCCAGAAGCGGACATAGACCTAGTGTGTACGAATGCTCTACTGAACCTAAGAGGCCTTGAAATGAAATCGCTTGGAAGACCGTTGCAGTATGCGTGCTTCGTATGCAGGAAGAACTTCAAGCGCCCCCAATTTGCCGGATCGATCAGCCGTTTCATGACGAGCGAACAAGCGATAGGGCAGCGGAAGGAATATGAAGGCTTCGAGAACTCTCGCGAGTACAAATGCCCTGACTGTGGAGGTCAAGCACACTTCATGGGCATCGACTTCAAGGCGCCGAAGAAATCGGACGTCAAAGGTTGGCGAGCGGTTGAAGAATTCATACGCTCCGGAAAGCTCTACTATCGGAGATGAAGGTCCACTGCGGGTCGCCAACTGCCGTCCACTGAACGGGCGAGTTCGGCCAAAAGCGGTCGTTGCTGACCGACCCATAAACTAAATTTTTAGGCACGGCAGATGGTTCCGTATGGCTTGAATCAAGCACAATTCCAAGCGATGTACCGGCGCAAGCTTGACGGCCTATCCAAGCATGTGATCGCTCAGATCAGTGCTCTTTTAGCTGTACCGGTAGCACCAGACGTCGACGAAGCGAACGTCGAAATCTTCCCCGGCGAGGACGGCGCGTCGCCGGACGTTTGGATCTACTGGCGTGGCAAGAACAATAAGGTCGATCACCAGGACCCGAGTTTATTTGCTGGCAGATCAATGCATCTAGAACTCGGCCTTGAAATTCTTGCTGAGCTCGACGAGCAATACTTCCTTGATCCAGACCAGTTTCCTGGACTTGAGCTGGCAGTCTCTGTCTTGTCACGCTGGGTGGCGGAATGTTGGTGGAAGGCTGGCGGCTGGAGGTATCCAGTGCCGGTCATGCTAGCAGTTCACGACTTCGGGACTTGTGGCTCAGTGTTGCTTTCCGAAGGTGGCGCCTAACCCAGGTATTCGACGTCTGGATTGGGCCCAGGCTGTGTAAAAACGCAAAGCAGACATCCGACCCGCGACACTCGACTTCTCAAAACGTGCGCTACGGCGTTTTCTCGAAGTGGGGAATAGTAACGAGACACCTGAAAACGTCATGATTTCGCGTTTTTACACAGCCAGGGTCGGAAGCGGACGTACGCGCGCCCAGTCGAGGCACTAACATGACGTCCGTGTTTGTAGACGGACTGATGCCATGGCCCGAGCACTTCTTCCTGAAGACCTGTGGTCGCTTATAGCAGCTGATCTTCCGGCCCATCGCCGATCGCCCAAAGGCGGCCGTCCACGTATCGATGACCGCGCGGCCCTGACAGGGATCCTCTTTGTCCTCAAGACTGGAATACCGTGGGAGTACTTGCCGCGCGAACTCGGCTGCGGCAGTGGTATGACATGCTGGCGTCGGCTTCACGAATGGATGCTAGCTGGCGTCTGGCAGCGTATTCACGAGACGATTCTGCGACGGCTCCGCGAACACGACCAGATCATGTGGGATCGAGCTAGCGTTGACGCTGCAAGCGTACCGGCGCCTGCCGGCGGCGAGCACACAGGCCGAAACCCTACCGATCGCGGCAAACTCGGCTGTAAACACCATTTACTGGTCGACGAGCGTGGGCTTCCATTGGTAGCCCAGATCTCGGGTGCGCAGGTACACGACTCGCGTTTCCTCATCCCGTTGGTAGAGTCCGTCCCGGCAGTTAAAGGGCTGGCAGGCCGTGCCCGCAAACGCCCAGGTAAGCTGCATGCCGATCGAGCCTATGCTTCGAGAGCCCATCGGGCTTGGCTGCGCCGTCGCGGAATCGCAACTCGGATTGCGCGCTACGGCGTGGAGTCACGCGAACGGCTCGGCAGATGGCGGTGGGTTGTCGAGCGTACCCTGGGTTGGCTACACCGCTTTCGCAGATTACGCATACGACATGAGCGGCGAGCAGACATTCACCAGGCGTTCCTTTCACTTGCCTGTTCGCTCATCTGTTGGCGGTATGTCGAACGGTTTTGTTAGGCGCTCTTAGGCTCTTGGCTTGCCCTGACGCTGCCGCCGACGCGGGCCGACACTTCGACCGATTGCATCGTTTCTAGGCACACGAGGTAGTAATAGGTGCTCATGCTTTTCCTATTCGATTGGCAGCGCTTCGATAGCGGCCAGGATCGTCGTTTTCGATTCAAGCGCTTCGTCCCGCATGCGCCGCTCGCTCGGCCGTGGTCCACGGTCCTTGCGATCGGTAGCCACTCGCGTTGCCTCGACCGCGGCGTGCACACCGACCTTGCTCCCGTATTGCTCGACCAGGGCCTGTAGCTGTGCTTTCGTAGTCATCGACTTTTCCTCGACCGTTAGTCGCCGCCGCACATGTGCGTGTCGGCCGCGCCGTTATCGCGCACATACTCTTCACAGAACCGACATTGATTGCGTATATCCGTCCAAGCCCGAAGCCGGCGACCACGCGGCAGGTTGAGCCTGCACGACCGGCTCGGCGTTCGGACGCCAGTCGAACGCCGAGCTGTAGTCCTCGCTGTTCTGGACCAGGAGACTGATCTTGTCGCGCTCGAACTCGCGCTGTGCGATCTCGATAGCCTGCTCCGGCGAGTTAGCCTCTACGGTCGTCTCAGCCGCCACCGGAATCATTGCGTAACCGTGCACACGATATTTCATGAGTTTTCCTTTACGTTCACTCAGCGTCGTGCTGCGCTCTTTGCACGGCAGTAAAGGATGACACCCACGCCGAGCGAGACCATGCTAACGGCTGAGAATATCCACGCAATACGTGCGGCGTTCCAGTCATCGCGGTACCACATAAACCCGATACCCATGACCGCAACCAAGCCGTAGACGAGGCTCTGTTTCAACCACCATTTCATATTCTTCACCGTCGTTTTCCTTTAATTCCTAAGCGAGCAGGGACCAGGCGATCAAAGAGTCCTTTGGCCGGTTCTGCGATCGGGCTCTCAGCAACTTCGCGTCGTGGGGTGGTATTGATCCGGCCCACCATCGCTACGCCACGCGCCGTCAGCTTGAAGGCTGGACGACGGCAGTCCGCGCAGCAAACGGTACGTTCAGCCAGGTCCATCGCTATCAGGCGGTCGGCCGCTTCAAGCGTAGGCACTTCATCGAATGACACCGAATGCCATGTCCGATTAAACCTCCAGCCTAACGTATCCCCCTGTCGCCACATCCGCTGGGAGAGCGAACGTAATGCGGTGAAGTCATCTTGTTGAAGGCGAATTCGCTCCACAGCTTTTCCCTGGGAGTTAATACGCGCTGGCCAGCTCGCGCGAGAACGGGCTTTGGGCGCCGGCAAAAGCGAACCCGATGATGCGCGACTCGGGCACATCAAACACTTCATGCAGACCGCCAGTAGGGTTCGTGGTGCGGAGGACGCGGCTCTTGCCGGTCGGGTTCAACGCATTGTCAATCGATACCAGGTCGCCGGCGTGGATCGAACCGTCCTTCATGAGGAAGATAGTCGGGCCCGCTCCTGTAGGCGGAAGCCCTGCGGTAAAGTTCAGCGTGAAGTCAGTGCCGTCCGGCGCTTTTACTGTCGTCATGTTGTCCTCGCTGGGCCGGCACCGTGCCGACCCTCTCAATGCCTCTGCCCGCTCGTGGCGGGCTCCCGGTGCTGCTGGGCCTTTTCCTTGGCGTCTAACGCCTTACATGGGGTGAAAAGCCGGAAGGTTCGTCTGCGTGATCGTTGCAGACCATGCAATCGTAGTGGTCTGTGGTAAACGTGCAATGGTCGATGTCCTTGCGCCACTCGTGGTCCATATTCTCTCCGCAAATTCGAAGACCAGTCCAATGCAAGAGTTTTTTCAGCAGTAGCATGAGTTTTCCTTCAAATCGTCGCCCAGCCGACTAAGACCAGTGGAACTGCCGCCAAGCACGAAATTACGCTAATCACAGCAGATGCCTGTTCCCGTCGACGACGATTACGTCCGCCCGGGACAAGAGCAGCGCAAAGTGCAAGTACGAGCATTACTGCCATGAGCTGGAGAACGAGCATCACGGTGCCGACGAATCCTTGGCCGGTGAAAATCCCCCCCAGGATAACGATTGCGGCTGCGACGTTACCGAAGAACTTCGATATCCATTTGCGGCGGTTTGACTCTTCAGTGAGAACTTCTGATGTAGATTCCATAGCCCTTGATGGTTGGTTTTAATGGACTTCGCTGGTGCGGCACTGCGCCGACCTATTAAT
>NZ_JBOBRE010000030.1:0-5016 GCF_050586525.1 Massilia sp. BKSP1R2A-1
GCGTCCATTCCCCAGATCTTCGCGGCATGAAAAAAACCCGCTCGGTATCGAGCGGGCTGTTTGGCTGAAGCTGTCGGAAACTACATGCCAGCGCTGTCGTTGAGGTTCTTGCGCAGGCCAACCAGCTGCTCGCGCAATGCGGAAATCTCTTCCACCGAGCACTTGGTGGCGCACAGGATCTCGGGCATCAGCTTGGCAGCTTCCTGCCGCAGGGCCTGGCCCGCCTCGGTCAGCGTGACGATCACCTGACGCTCGTCGGAACGTGCCCGCGCCCGCTGTACCAGGCCCTGGCTTTCCATGCGCTTGAGCAGCGGCGTCAGAGTGGCCGAATCGAGGAAGAGCCGTTCGCCGATGTCGGACACGGTCAGCGCATCCTGCTCCCACAGCACCATCATCACCAGGTATTGTGGATAGGTGAGGCCGAGCTTCGGCAGCAGGCCGCGATAGACGCGCATCATCGCCAGCGAGGTGGAATACAGGGCAAAGCACAGCTGGCTGTCGAGCGCAGGTGCGGAAGGGGAAGAAGGAGAGTTCATGTCTCCAATATAGATCGTGCACAAGCTAATTGCAAGCGACGCTCTCGGCAAAATTTATGCAAATTTAATAACGGCCTTCCAAATTGCAGTTCGTCCGCGCTTTTCGGCATTTCGTCGCATGGCCGCTTGAGACATGCAGACTCTGGACTACGATGATTCGACCAATAATCAGAAAGGGATGGCCATGGACAAACCAGCAGTATCGTTGACGCCGGTGGCGAACAACGAACGCATCCAGTCTCTCGACGTCGTTCGCGGGTTTGCCCTCATCGGCATCCTGTTGATGAACGTCGAGTTCTTCAACCGCGCCATTTCGGACCTGGGTTCCGGCATACCGGCCACCGCCACCGGCGCCAACCTGTGGATCAGCTACTTCGTCCAGTATTTCGTCACCGGTAAATTCTGGACCATCTTCTCCCTCCTGTTCGGCATGGGCTTCGCCATCATGCTGACCCGCGCCGAACGCGCCGAGCGCGGATTCCTCGTGCCCTATATGCGCCGCATCGCCGCGTTGGCCGTCTTTGGGGCGCTGCACCATATCTTTCTGTACGGCGGCGACATCCTGGTCAGCTATGCCGTCAGCGCGGCGGCGCTGCTGATCGTCCTGTACGGGCGCACCAAATGGATCCTGCTGGCGATCGCCCTGTGCATCGGCGGCGGCTTCATCCCCAACATGAAGTGGTTGTTCGGCATGGCCGGCGGGCTGGCCTTCTTCGGCCTTGCTGCCTGGTGGCTGCGCGGCGAGCAGCGCATGAAGCGTTTCGGCAAGCCGACGGTGCTGGCCTTCATCATGATGATCATCGGCGCGCTCGGCCTCGTCGGCGGCGTGGCGACCTGGTTCATTCCGAATGTGCCGATGGAAGGACGCGTCATGATTCCGGCCATGGGCTTCGCCCTGTTCACGCTGGGCTACCTCACCAAGCGCACGCACGCCGACAAGGCGGCGCGTCCGTGGCACCTGGGTGTGGGCATCTACTGCTTCTCCTTCTTCCTGATGACGGTTGCCGGCGCTTCCCAGTACTACATCCCGCACAAACCGCCCGTCGCCACCACCACGGAGGAAGCGAAGAAGCTGCGGGAACAGGACGCCGAGCGCGCCAAGATGCGCCAGGAGCGCAAGGACCTGATCGCGAAAGAAACCGCAATTCTCAGCAAGGGCAGCTACCTCGATGTGGTGCGCTTTCGCGCCGAACGCTTCCCGGAACACGCTGCGAACGAAGTCGGTTTCGCGACCATCCTGATCGGCATGTTCCTGATCGGTAGCTGGTTCGTCCGCGCCGGCATCATGGAGCGCGCGCGCGATCACCTGCCGCTGTTCCGCAAGCTGGCGATGTATGGCATTCCGATTGGCGTCGGCATGGGCCTGGTCGGCTCGATGATCGCGCTGCATCCGATCCCGGGTTCGCGCGGCGCCGACGGCTTCCAGTTCGCCCAGGGCCTGCTCATGCTGGGGAACCTGCCGGCCTCGCTCGGCTACGTCAGCCTGGTCATCCTGATGCTGTACAGCGCGTCGCCACTGAACAAGGTAAGCGTGCTGGCGCCCTTCGGCCGCATGGCGCTGACCAACTACATTACCCAGTCGCTGATCGCGTCGACCTTCTTCTTCGGCTACGGCTTCGGCAACTTCGGCGTCTCGCGCGTCGACCAGATGCTGTTCGTGGCCGTGGTCGTGGTGTTCCAGATCGCCTTCAGCCACTTCTGGCTGTCGCGCTTCCGTTACGGCCCGCTGGAATGGCTGTGGCGCGCAGTGACCTACTGGACCATCCCGCCGATGCGCATCAAGAACCCGGCAGTTGCGCCCGCCGCGGCCACGGCGGCGTGAGGGGGCTGCTTCGACTCGGCGCGGCGCTGCTCCTGGGCGCCGCGCTCCCCGCTTGGGCCCAGCCGGTCAAGGTGGCCGGCCTGAACCAGCCGGCCCGCATCCTGGTCGACAAATGGGGCGTGCCGCACATCTACGCCGCCAGCCAGGACGACGCCTTCTTCGTGCAGGGCTTCAATGCCGCGCGCGACCGCCTGTTCCAGATCGACCTGTGGCGCCGCCGCGGGCTGGGCGAACTGTCCTCCGTCTTCGGCCCCGCCTACGTGGAGCAGGATCGCGCGGCCAGGCTGTTCCTCTACCGCGGCGGCATGGAACCCGAGTGGAAGGCTTACGGCAAGGACGCGCAACGGACCAGCGCGCGCTTCGTCGCCGGCATCAACGCCTATATCGACCATATCGCCCGCAAGCCGGAACTTCTTCCCTTTGAATTCCGCCAGCTGCGCTACCTGCCTGCCAAGTGGCGTCCGGAGGACGTGGTGCGCATCCGTAGCCATGGCCTGACGCGCAACCTGACGGCGGAGTTCGCGCGTTCGCGCGTGGTCTGCCGCGCCGGTCTGGCGGCCGATGCGGTGCGCGCGAAGCTGTCGCCCAGCTGGACGACCCGTGTGCCGGAAGGGCTCGACCCCTGCCTGCCGGAGGATGCCCTCGAGGTCTTCCATCTCGCGACCGAGAACGTGCGCTTCGATCGCCAATCGCTGCAGGTGGCGCGCGTAGTGAATCCGGGCGAAGAGACGCTCGAAGGCAGCAACAACTGGGTGATCGCGCCCTCGCGCACCAGCACCGGCCGCCCCATTCTCGCCAACGATCCGCACCGCGCGTATGGCGCCCCCTCGCTGCGCTACATCGTGCACCTGAACGCGCCGGGCCTGGACGTGATCGGGGCAGGGGAGCCGGCGCTGCCGGGCGTCTCGATCGGCCACAACGGCAAGGTCGCCTTCGGGCTCACCATCATGAGCATCGACCAGGAAGACCTGTACGTCTACGAAACCAACCCTGCCAATCCGAACCAGTACCGCTACGCGGGCGGCTGGGAAGACTTTCGCATCGTGCGCGAGAAGGTCGAGGTGCGCGGCGCGCCGGCCAGGACGGTCGAGCTGCGCTTCACGCGCCATGGCCCGGTGATCCACCACGACGCCGGCACGCGCCGCGCCTTCGCGGTGCGCACCGCCTGGACCGCGCCCGGCATGGCCCCTTACTTCGGCAGCATCGACTATATGCAGGCGCAGGACTTCACCCAGTTTCGCCGCGCGATGCGGCGCTGGGGTGCGCCGACGGAAAACCAGGTCTACGCCGACACCGCCGGGAACATCGGCTGGGTGGCCGGCGGCCTCGCCCCGGTGCGGCCCAACTGGGACGGCCTGATGCCGGTGCCGGGCGACGGCCGCTACGAGTGGAAGGGCTTCCTCGACGGCGACAAGCTGCCGTATGTGCTCAACCCGAAGCAGGGTTGGTTCGCTTCCGCCAACGAGATGAACCTGCCGGCCGGCTATCCCTACAAGGAATACAAGCTCGGTTTCGAGTGGCCCGACAATGCGCGGGCGCGGCGCATCGCGCAGGTGCTGTCGAAGACGCCGAAGGCAAGCATGGAGGACATGCAGCGGCTGCAGAACGACGTGGTCAACCTGAATGCGCGCCGCCTGGTGGCGCTGCTCAAGCCCTTGTCGTCCAGGGACCGCGTGACAGCGGCCGCGCTGCGCCTGCTGTCAAGCTGGGATGGCGCGGAGAGTGCCCGCTCCGCTCCTGCCGCGCTGTACGAGGTCTGGTGGTCGCGCCATCTCGGCAATGCGTTCAAGGCGGCCGTGCTGTCGCCGGCGGCGGCGAGCGCGATGGACGCACCGCACCCGACGGCCCTGCTCGAGTCGCTCGAAAAGCCGGAAGAGCGCTTCGGCAAGGACGCGGTCCGCAAGCGTAACGAGGTGCTGTTGAGTAGTCTCGCCGCAGCATGGCTCGAGATGGAGGCGGCGCAGGGGCCTGATCCGAAGCGCTGGCAATGGGGCGCGCTGCACTTCAGCTTCTTCGTACACCCCATGGCGCCGATTCTCGACAATGCGGGAAAGGCGCAGGTCAATGTCGGCCCCTTGCCGCGTGGAGGCAGCGCCTACACGGTGAATGTCTCGAGCTACCACCCCGATAGCTTCTGGCAGGCACATGGGCCGTCGTTCAGGATGGTCCTCGACGTGGGGAACTGGGACAACTCCCGTGCGATCAACACGCCGGGACAGTCGGGCGACCCGTCCAGCCCGCATTACCGCGACCTGGCAGGCAGCTGGGCTCAGGGGAAGTATTTCCCCCTGCTGTATTCCCGAGAAGCGGTGCAGAAGGCCGCGACACAGGTGATCGAGCTGGCGCCGGCGCCTTGAAACGCGTGCCCCTTGCGGATGCGCGCGCGCTTTGCTATAGTGCGCCTCCGCTTCAGAGGCGCCGCAAGGCGAGGTCGAAAAAGGTTAACGTAATCAACTGGTTACGTTGGCAAGATCCACAGAGAAATCTGAGCTGAAGTAAAAGAGGACTTGACGAACATCGCGAAACACTGCATACTCTCGTTCCTCTGCTGCTGACGAACACAACGCTTCGCAGCGATAGCAAGAGAAAGAATACGGTTCTTTAACAATCAACAGTCGATAAGTGTGGGCGTTTGATGATGGTGCCGGCTGAGTTCGC
>NZ_JBOBRE010000031.1:0-3864 GCF_050586525.1 Massilia sp. BKSP1R2A-1
TCCTCTTTCGAAGATTACGTTTAATACTTTGTGCGAACATTTGATAATTTAAGTATGCAGCTGACCCAAGCCAGCCGGCACCCTCATCAAACGCCCACACTTATCGACTGTTGATTGTTAAAGAACCGTATTCTGTACCACCTTGCTGCACCGTGCGAAGCGTTGTGTTCGTCAGCAGCAGAGGAATGAGATTATGCAGTGTTTCGCGATGCTCGTCAAGTCCTCGTTCGCCTCGTTTCAGATTATTCTTTTGAGCTTGTTAGCGTAAGCACTTGATTACGTTAACGTTTTTTTGCTCGAACGAAAGCGGACGCGAACTATAGCAAATCCGACGCGACTCGCGCAAGAGCAAACTGCTACTGTTGTTTTGCTTGCCGGGTTACGGTTCCGGCAGGTGACCGCGCAGCAGCTGCGCGTCTTGTAAAGGCGTTGCGCCAAAAAGCCTGCGATATTCCCTGCTGAACTGCGAAGGACTTTCGTAACCGACCTGATATGCGACGGTCGCGGCCTCTCTTGTGCCGCTCATGAGAAGGCGGCGTGCCTCGAGTAGCCTGACCTGCTTCTGGTACTGGAGTGGACTCATGACCGTCGCCGCCTTGAAGCCGCGGTGCAGGACCGATGGGCTCAGGCGCACCGACGCGGCGAGATCGGCGATCCTGAGCGGTTCATCGTAATGCGTGCGAATCCAGGAGATCGCCCGACTGACGGCGCGCTCCCGCTGGCCACCCGCCACTGTACGGATCAGCGAGGCGCCACCTGCTGACATGATCAGGCGATACAGAATCTCTTGCTTCAGCAAGCGGCCCAGTACCGGCAAGTCGGCGGGCTGGTCAAGCAGCCGGATCAGGCGCAGGAAAGCGTCCATCAAGTCCTGGCCCGCCGGTTCGACCGAAACAATCGGCCTGTCTTCCGCACCAGCCGCATGCGGCAATGCCATCTCGAGCATGAAAGCCGCGATCTCCTTCGGATCAAGGTCCACACGCAGGCCGTAGTATGGCTCGGCCGTCGTTGCATGCACGATGCGGCCGGACACCGGCATCGCGACGCCCGCCTGCACATAGTGCCCGGGCCCGTAGCGCAGTACCTGTTCACCGACAAGCATTTCCTTTTCGCCCTGCACGATCAGGCACATGGAGGGCTGCAGCATGCCGCTCCCGACCGCGGTCGGCGCGGACCGGCGGATCATGGTGAACCAGGGCAGCGCCGTGCGGATATCGTCGTCGCCCGTGGCATATGACGAGAAGTGCCGCTGCACCTCTCGCAGGAGTCCGGCGCGCGCCGGTGGATCAGAGAGGGTGTTCATGACCGAGCAACGCTTTGGGCTCCAGGTACTGTTCGAATCCGAAAATCCCGAACTCGCGTCCGAGGCCAGACTGCTTGAAGCCGCCGAATGGGGCGGCCGGCTCATCATACAGGCCATTGATGAAGACACGTCCGGCAACGATGCGGTCAGCTACCCGGTTTGCGCGTGCAATGTCTGCCGAAAACACATAGGCGTGCAGGCCGTAGATGGTGTCGTTGGCCATCTGAATGGCCTGCTCTTCGCCGTCGTAAGACATGAGCACCAGTACCGGACCGAAAATCTCCTCGCGCGCGATCGCCATGTCCTTGTGCACGCTGCCGAATACCGTAGGCCGCACGAAGTAGCCCCGCGCCAGCCCATCGGGCCGACCCGGACCGCCCGTCAGCAGCCGCGCGCCATCCTCGATGCCGCGCCGGATATATCCCTGCACGCGCTCGTATTGGGTGTGCGTGACCATCGGCCCGATCGCCGTCGCAGGATCGCGCGGATCGCCGACCCGCAGCGCGTCGAAGGCCGCGACGATTGATTCCTCCGCTTCGCGCAGGCGGGCGCGCGGCACCAGCAGGCGCGAGCCGGCCAGGCAGGCCTGGCCGCTGTTCATGGTCGCAGCCAGGGCCGCGAGCGGCATGGCTTTCGCAAAGTCGGCATCGTCGAGCAGGATGGTGGGCGACTTGCCGCCCAATTCCAGTGTCACGCGTTTCATCGTATCGACTGCGCCACGTGCGATTGCCTTGCCCACGGCGGTAGAACCGGTGAACGAGATCTTGGCGATATCCGGATGGCGCACAATCTCGGCGCCGACGGTATCCCCTCGCCCGGTCACAATATTGAACAGGCCGGGCGGCAGGTCGGCACGATGGAGGACACGGGTGAGCAGCGCGGTCTGCCGCGCACTGAGCTCGCTGGGCTTGATGACTGCCGTGCTGCCCGCGGCGATCGCCATCGACAGTTTGCTGCAGATGAAGCCATAGTTGGCGTTCCATGGCGTGATCAGACCAACGACTCCGAGCGGTTCCATAACGACCTTGGCGCTGGCGATCTGGCGCTCGAACGCATAGTCCGCCAGCAGCGTGCGAGCGGCAGCGAACGAAGCCGCTGCGCGTTTTGCCGTGGCGGTCGAGGTGCGCAGAGGTCCGCCATATTCCTCGACCATTTGCATACTCAGTTCTTCCTCGGCGGCAGCGACCACCTCGTACAGGCGCTGCAGCCACTCCATGCGTTGCGTGCGGCTGCTGCCTCGTAAGGCATGGTAAGCGGACGATGCGGCGGCAATCGCGCGCCGGGCGTCGACTTCGTCGGCAAGCACGATACGTGCGGCAGGGGCTTCGGTGACGGGATCGACCAGGGTCTGCATTTCCTGTCCATGCGGCGCGACGAATGCGCCGTTGATATAGATGGTGTCGATGGTTTCCATGCGTTGTCCTTCAAAAAGTGGTCATGCCATGGTAGGAGAAGCGTGATTACCAGCGGTATCCGGATTCAGGCGAAAGATTGCCTGATCCTGCCTGCGTGGTCGTCCCCCATGGTGTGACCAGCCCGCGACTCAGCATCCAAACGGTATCGAATTCTGCTTGGCGTTCGGCGCACCGTGTCCCATAGTGGTTTCAACAGTGTGCGCATTGATGCTTCGGGGCTGTGGGCGTACTGCTGAGTCATGGAATACAGGCACGAAGAGCAGGAACGACATGACATGGAGATGCGCAACATCATCGAAGAAGCGCGCGTCGTCCTCCCCGGAGTCCAGGCCCTGTTCGGCTTCCAGACGATCGCCGTCTTCAAAGATCGTTTCTCCGAACTGGCTGACTACGCAAAGGCGTGCCATGCCCTGGGCATGATCATGGTGGTCATCTCGATCGCCATGGTAATGACGCCGGCGATCTACTACCGTGCCTGCCGCGGTCACGCGACCGCGTCCATGGTGAAGCTTTCATCCAGAATGATCCGTGGGGCGCTCGGACCGCTGGCGGCTGGCTTGGCCCTGGACATGTTTACGGTGATCCACGTCGTCGCGAGCGGCATGTCAGCCGGCATGGCGCTCAGCGTGGGCGCCGGGCTCGGCACGCTGGCCCTGCTGTCCGGATTCTGGTTTTTCTTGCCCTGCTACGGGCGGCAAATGGCCGAAAAAGGCTAACGGGCTTGGCAAAACCGCCTTGTGTGAATTCTCGAACAGATGAGGTTTCTTGCGGGAGGATAATGCATCAGGTCACAACGATTGCGATTCGATCGAACTGTGACCGGGGCGCCATGGTCGAAGCACGTCAGCTGCAGGACGCAGCAAGATTTCTTGAACTGGGCTGCACTCGCCAAACCCAAAGTTCCGGTATCGGGGGGAGCATATACGGAGGCGAGTGCCGGCCCAGCCGTGCACAGTACCGGCGGTTAGGGCGAACGAAGGTGAAGACGGGAAAGCCCGCCACCTGCCGCGCCGCGGTGCCGCACAGCTGGGAACCCTGGCGGTTTTTGTCCGCCAGGATGGAGCCTCGGTGAAATACCGAGGCTTTTCTTTTACAGCGGCCTGGAACAATGGGACGCAAGCCGGCATCGTGCACGCCTGGTAAAGG
>NZ_JBOBRE010000032.1:0-2611 GCF_050586525.1 Massilia sp. BKSP1R2A-1
CCGGATCCAGCTGATGAGTTTTTACACAGTCTGGACCCATTGCGGACCTTCGAAAGTCGACAGTACCTATCGCGTCTGGGGCGTTTGCGCCTCATATGATGCGTACGGGCCGATGAAAACGAAGTTAGTTCGTAATGCCTCGATCACCTTTGACTGCGTAGGAAACTCTGTAACAAAATCTGCCCAGGCATCCATGACGAAAGCGTCCCACCTGTACGGGTCAAGTTCGTGAATTTGGCCATCAGCAATATCGATGAAGCTGAAACCACGTCTTCTTACTTCCGCCACCGCCTTAAACGCTGCAGCCTCATGACCATCAGCACTTACGAAAACTGGAACATATGCCCCAATCAAGTTAGCGGGCATTTCGGTGTTCGTGCCACGCCCGACATGCAATGTTATGCGATACAGCTTACCGCTTTCTGCCGCAGATTTTTGCTTGAAGAATTTGAACATTTAATAGTCGAGGTTGGTATGTGAACGACCGCTCTTGGCCGTAAGCGGCCTTGGCTACCGGTAGCATACAAGCCATGCTGAGGAGCTAGACCCAGTTTCATGCTTCAGACTTCAGTCTGCTCCGCAATCTCCAATGCGTCATCGACCTCGATCCCGAGATACCGCACTGTGCTCTCTAACTTAGTATGGCCGAGAAGCAGCTGTACAGCACGAAGATTTTTCGTACGACGATAGATCAATGTGGCCTTCGTCCGCCGCATGGTATGAGTTCCATACGCCGCTGGATCCAGGCCGATGGATCGCACCCACCTGGCGACGATCCGTGCATACTGACGGGTCGAGAGATGATGCGATTTCTTCACCCTACTCGGAAATAGATACTGGTTCGATGTAAGCTCTCCAGCTGCAATCCAGCCTTGAACCGACTGGCGGGTCTGCTCCGTGATTTCGAACTGGACAGGCCGGTGGGTCTTCCGCTGCATGACAATCGCACGATGGAATATGCTGCCACCTTGAGCAACGTCTTTCACTTTTAGACTGACGAGGTCGCAACCACGCAGCTTGCTGTCGATCGCCAGATTGAATAGTGCCAAGTCTCTTGAGTGTTCTGCGATCTGCAGTCGGATCCTTATCGCCCAAATTTCCTTCAGCTTTAAAGGGAACTTCTGACCGACCAGACGCCCTTTGTTCCACGGGATATGCCGGCTGCCGGCATCGCTACTTGCGTTCATGTCAACCTCCCCAGTGAGCAAGGCTTAATTTTGGTCCGCAACTCGAAGAAGCGGTTGGATCGCAGTCGAGCTAGCCCATGGCGCATAGTAGAATCGATGCAGTGCGCAATAAATTTAACTAAATTGAAGGGATATCATTAATGACAAATATTGATCTGTCGGGCTACAACCTCAGCGAGCTGAAGGGCCTGCAGCATGACATTGAAAAGGAAATTAAGAACCGCCAGCACCAAGATTTGCAGAAAGCACGGGAGCAAATTTTGGCGATTGCTCAGGAGGCAGGGGTCTCGGTCGAGGAGCTGCTTGCTGCTAATGGTAAAAAGCCGAGGAACAGCAAGGGGCAGAAGGTTCAGGCGCGCTATCAAAACCCCAGCGACAATAGCCAGACTTGGACGGGTCGTGGACGCCAGCCGAAGTGGCTTGCAGAAGGGCTCGCTAGTGGAAAATCGATGGACGACTTCCGCATCTAGCAGCAGGTGTCGACCTTGCTGCTACCGGTAGAGCAAGGCGGTGCGGTACATGAGTTACGACTGCTGGGGTCCTTTGGTTGTCTCAGACGGGATGAGATTGAGTACCTCCCAAATAACCGCATTGGCAAAGCCATGCTCCTCAAGAAGCCGCATGGCGTACAGCAACCCATGCGTCTTCCTTAACTGGACAGCCGCAGCCAGCAACTTAGCGTTGCGGTGGAGGTCGGGTTCAAGCTGAGTAGTCATCAGTGCATTGTAGAGAACCCGTGTGTTCCGACCATGACATAGATCAATGCAACTGCACTATGGACGCTACTGTGTGCATGGATGGGCGTTTTGCCCAGTTCCGCATTCGGCCACAAGCGGTCGTTCGCAAATTTATCTTACCCTGGTGTTTTGCGATGTATAACAGTTAGCCATGATGAGCCCTCTCGCTCTGCAGTTCTATTCGCTCGCTTCAGACCAGCAGCGATTTGTCGTGATTCGTCTGCTTTGGAAGGCACTCGATGTCTGGGAGCAATACAACTCGCCGGGAACGAGACCGACTTATCAGGAGTCAGTAAGCGGCTCTATCCAAGAGCTTGACACTGATCTTCCTCGCGAAGCCTTGGAAACTATTCTTGCCGGTACTGACATCAGTGGAATCGCTGAGAGGTATCGAGAGCCCATCGTCGCACTTCGAGATGAAGACATTCAGCTCCCGGAGTCAGCAGAGTTCGCCTACTACGCAATCTACAATGCATACCGTCGTTATATCCTGCTTGAGCCAGTGGAAGATAAGTTGCTGATCAATCAGCTCCTTTCTAGCTTGCCATCAGAGCAGGCTGAAAGCGCCTTTTGTGAGGCGCTACTAGCGCAAAGCCGTACCAGTGGATGACCGCTTTGGGTCGGAAGCGGCCTGTCGTGACAGTCTGCGACTTTTCCAGTTGGGCAAGCTGATATGCTGAGTCGAAT
>NZ_JBOBRE010000033.1:0-1991 GCF_050586525.1 Massilia sp. BKSP1R2A-1
GAACGAATACAGGGATGACGATGAAACAAGAACTGCCCGCAAGTTTGGACCGCCAGGCGGACCTTCACTACGCCTATCAGCACGGCGTCGATTTCGTTCGCGGCGATGTGAAGGCCGAGGCCGAGTTCAAGGAGAAGTTCGCTGGTGATGCCGAGGCAGAAGCCGAGTACAAACGCGGCGTCGCAGAGGAATCGGCCAAGCAAACGCGCACTTCGGACGCGCGGCACTAAACCAGCGGAAAACCCAGTAGTACCCACGCCGTGCTAGACGCGGCCGTGGCATTTGTGGCGCGATAAAAAAGTGCGCCACAAAATAAGAAAGTTAGCCACAAACTAAAAAAGTTTGCCACAACGGCAGCGGTCGCTGGAGCGATTTCCGCTGCTTGTCCTGGCAGCAACGAGGGCTTACACTGAGCTATTCTGGACGTCCGCAATCGGCCAGGAGCGGACGTACAACATACCAACGGTGGGAGTCTTCTAGATGTCGTGTCCAGGTTGCAGTGATTTATGCGTTCGCTATCGGATCGATTCCCCAAACGATCTAAGCAGAGCCATTAAGATCGTTTCTGAAAACGTAAAGGATGGGACGCTTCGCGAAGTAGTTTTGCCCGAGCAGAGCAACGGTGCGACGTTCAGTCAACTTGTAGAAGGCGCGCCATGGAACGATGTCGTCTCCTTCGCCTTTGAATGCCAAGCGTGCTCACAACCCTTCCGGCTCCACGCAGAGACATACCACGGTTCAGGCGGATATTGGGAGCCGGTGTGAGAGCAGCGACCGTCCGCTTCGAGTCGGAAGCAGACACTACAATAGGTCCGCAAACGGCCAAAAGCTGACTCACGAATAACGATTGTGACCAACAACAAATGGTATCCATAGAAGCGATGGGCACCATTGGAAACCAGTGACCAGTTTAACGGGAGAGGAAGCAATGTGAAGATTGTCGGAAAAGTAGCTTGGCACACCGTCCAAGCTACGCTTGTAGTACTCATCTTCGCAGTAGCGCTGTTCATCATCGTGAACGCGCTCCTCGCACTATTGCCACCGGATGCCGCCGAGCGCGTCACTACCAGAGCGCGCATAGCAGTTGGTCTGGCAATCTATAACCCGCCGGAATTGTCTGAAGAGGGGCGCAACGCGAACACTGATCATCAGGTGGTCTCCCAATGGGTACAACGCTGCCTTGGTTCCCCTCCCAGGAAGGAAATTCCCATGGAAGTTCAAGAGCTTCTCACGGGCGTTCCTGGCTTTCTCGATGGAACAGGGGAAAGAGAGAGGGCAATTGCCGTTCACCCGCTATATATACGGGTTGCACGCCTCAGCCACTCATTGCTCGATCGGCGCATCTCACTTGATGGGAAGCTGTCCGGCGCGTATACCGTAGCGCAGGTCGGAACCTTTCTGACAATTCTCATCGGGTTACTTACTACTGTCTTCGTTGGCCTAAGTTCTACTGAGGTAGGCAAGCAGCTAAATCGCGTTGGTCTCGGTATCAGATTGTCTGCCCTTGCACTTCCCGCTCTTGGCACTGCAGTAGCAGCAGTTATCGCCTTCTACGACCCGAACGGCAACTTGGCGCGTCAAAGCCAAGTTGCCGCAGGGCTGCAGCAGCTTCACTCGCAACTGTCGCATGCAACTTGGAAGATGGTATGCCTGAAAACGCAAAGCGATCAGGTTCCACAGGACATGGTCACCCGCCTTGACTCCTGGACACAGCGAATGCAAGAGTTGATCGCTAGCGCTGGCGACAGTCGTGCACAAACAGCCGGCACGCAAAGCAAGTCAGCTGGGCCTAAGACACCATAATCGGCGAGCACGGTGGCGCCCCCTCCATCAAGGGGCCGCCCCGCAAGCGAGTCGCTCCTTACGTCGAACGTTGAACGGCAGCTTTGTGAAGCATGGACGTCCGCTTTGGGCCCAGCGTGTGTAAAAACGCAGGACCGTGTAAACGAACCCGGCCGGGTAAACGTTGAGGAAGTATCTCATCACTGGGG
>NZ_JBOBRE010000034.1:0-1923 GCF_050586525.1 Massilia sp. BKSP1R2A-1
TAATGGGTCGGATCCGGTCCTTCGTGACAGTCTGCGACTTTTCGCACCAAACAACCTGCTACGCTGAGTTCAACTGCCGCCTTCGGCCGGAAGCAGACATCCATTGACGAACCATTATTTAGCCAACCATGGACCAGCTACCGACTGCAAGCGCGGGCTACGATGACGCAACGAGGAAGAAAATCAATGCGATTGTTGCTAAAAGAAATCTGTCCCGCGCGTCAAACAATACTCGTTGGAATGAACTGATCAATCACTTCCGTCACAGCCAGGAATGGCGGCCGTTTTATCGATTTAAGACTCTTGACAACGGCCGCATCTCCAGTTGGGACCGCGAATGGTTCTATCATCTTCCATTCCCATTCTCGACAGTCGAATGGTTCGACATCGGCCTGAAAACCAAAGCTGGAGGACGGCTCCTTACTCCTGTAGACAACACAGACGAGATATCGAGAGCTGTCAAAAACATTGGCTTTGAATTTGAGGTGCGCGCCGACGTTCTAAGAATATGGGGTTACCTGCCAAAATCATACGAAGATTTTCCAGGATTAACATTTTCCAGTATTTACTACCGGTAGCCTTCTTTATTGCTTGATGGATAAAAGATGCGCTTAACGTCTGCTCCGGGTCGGGTCCGGTCCTTCGTGACAGTCAACGACTTTTCGCATCTGGCGAGCTGCTATGCTGAGCTCGACGGCCGCCTTCGGCCAAAAGCAGCCTCCGCACATTTTGGAGAAAAGCGCATATGAAGATTTGCACCATGTTGTTCGTATTTTACGTTTGCATGCCGCTCACGATATTCAGCGCATTTGCAGGTGTTCCCCCGGAATACGTAGAGCCTACGAGGTCGGAAATGAAGTCCTTGGGGTTCAAATTCGCCATCACGAAAGACAATGTTGGTTCTTCGCTTGATTGGCGCTACCCCAAGCATGTGCGCAATCAACATTCTTCGCTCGGTCCAAGCACCACCGAAGTTACGGTAAAGAATACAGCTGGCAAGGTGATTGCAAGGATTACGAATTCGGTTTCAAGTACGGAGTTCATGGCACTCAGTACTTCATTCGATCACAAGGTATCGGATGTGTCCGTATCGGTCACATACGCGTGCACAAATAAAAGTAGAAGCAAGAACGGGTGCTATGGTGCTACCACATACAGTATCCCCTCAGTTTCAAAATTTATTGCCGCTAACCCTGACGCTTTAAACTTGCGCCCGAAATGCCGAAAGGTTACAGAGATGGTTATCGACTGCACCAAATATGAGAGTGCCGAGCACCCCTGAGTTGCAGAGCGGAAGCTGGGGTCTCGTGCAGGTCCGCTTCGGGTCGGATTCGGTCCTCCGTGACAGTCTGCGATTTTTTGGTCCTGGCGACCTGCTATGCTGAGCTCAAGAGCCGAGATCGCCAAGAGTGGCCGTTCGTAGATTGGCTCTGTCCGTAAAACTTCACTGCATCATGGAAAAAGTGCGTCTAACCGTCAAGTCAGTGTTCCGTACTATGTCGATGCTTGGGGTCGCCGCCGTTATTGGTGTGGCCATAGCTACCTCCACCACCTGCGGCGTTGGGCTTGCGCACGGAACAGGAACTTGGTGTGCGCTACCGCTGGTTTGGTTCATTGGCTTCCCACTCGCGATAATTGCTGCACTCATCTTCGGCCTGCCGCTTGCGTTCTTGTTCTGGAAATTGCGTCTGACGCGTTGGTGGCAGTTCGGAATAACTGGCTTTATTTGTGCCGTACCTATGTGGATCGAGCTTGCTGAGCCATTCACATCCGTCCGTTGGGCGCAATCCGGTCTGTATGATTCGTTGAATTACCTTGGGTCGGGGCTCGCCAGTGGGCTTGCTTACTGGTGGATATGCCAGAAAGTAGGTATTCGTAGTAGCACTGGTGAGATTGCCCAGGAGTCCAATCGTCCAGCGTGAC
>NZ_JBOBRE010000035.1:0-1905 GCF_050586525.1 Massilia sp. BKSP1R2A-1
TAAGCGGACCTCGCGTCCTTTGCTTCAAACTCTCGAATATTTAATCGGGAGGTGCGACTGACTGCATCGAGGGCCTCATTTCACTTCTTCCCGACCGCAAGCCTGACCAGTCGCAGCTCGCTGAGCGCCTCGTCAAGTGGCACGCTTGGCGCCGTCAATTCACCCGGACGGTTGGCATCAATAAAAACTAGCCAGCGCTTGATGACCGCATCTTTGTCGCGAATCGGGCTGTCGGGCCGGAACGGCGTGCCTGGCCAAGCGCTCACTCCGCAGCTAGCACCGAAGCCAGAGGTCACTGTATGGTATCGCTCGCCCGCTCGCACCTTGCCCTTGTAGACCTCATCAATGCGAAACACCAATGATTCGGTCTGGCGCTCAGTAGGTTGGCCATGAGGGCTCCGATTGGCACGCACGATCGTAGCGATGAACACTTTGTCCGCCTCGCGCACTTGGGCCCGTATGCGCTGTTCTTCGTTTGGGTATATTGGTGGCGGCTCGCACGCGTACGCCCCAGCACTGGCAAGCGTTAGCAGCACTGCCTCCCAACGGCGGACTCCAAGCTTGCACTGTCTCTTATGCACTGCCCTGTCTCCCAAAGTAATAGGTAAGAGTCCGGGTTTCGTCGTTGCCGGCATCGAGTCGGAGCCACGGGCGATTCATTCGCTGGGCTCTCAAACTTTCTCTAACAGTATGCGCCTGTGCAATCTCTGCCTTTGCGGAAGACCGTTTCTGGCCGAAGGCGGCCGTTGAGCTCAGCATAACAGCTCGCCAAGGAAGGAAAGTCGCAGAGTGTGACGAGGGGCCGGAAGCGACCCAAAGCGGACCGTCAGCAGCCTGACTTTGCGAGCTCGTCCAAAGCACGAACTGCCTCTATTCTGGGTTCGGACAACCAGAGCGAATCCACGAGCGAAAACACTTCATTCGCTAGCGCAGTGCCGACGACGTCTGATCGCTCAAGTGCCCGACCGCAAATATTGCGGTCGTCTGCGCGTCTCCCCTTGCCGCTAGCCACCATAAACGAGCCTCCACCTGGACGAGGCTTGTATAGCAGCGAAACAAGGACGCGGTCACTTGGTGCGCTTCCATCTCCCCATGGGCCAAGGACTAGGTCGAAACATGGCATGTGTTCCGGCTCATCGACCGTCCATTGCACAAAGTAGACAGCTTTCGTGCCAGACGAATCCTCTAGATCACCCCAGATAGTTTTGAACTGCTTCCCGCAGCAGTCACAGTATCCAGCCGACTCGTTCCAGAAATTCGCGCGTACCGGGTCTTCTTCACGCATTAATGTTCCTTTTGGTCTGGATCAAGAATGTCCGCTCCTGGCCGAAGTCGGCCGTTTAACTCAGCATAGCAGGTAGCCAACGCGGAAAAGTAGCGGACTGTCACGAGGACCGGATCCGGCCCGAAGCGGACATCGCTAGGTTCCGGAATTATGAGAACTGGGCTGTGATCCTTGATGAAATACGGGGCTCGTTCGCAGCAATTGCGTCTACCAGTCCAAAGAGATTCGGCACCAGCCCTTCTTCCAAAAGCTGCTTGCGAGTTAGGACCTTACCCAATGCTTCACTATCTCCCCAAGGAGCTTGTTCCGGTTCCAGCACTGTGTAAATCAACTGTTCTCCATCACTTCGAGCGGACACCACCGCAAGGCCCGCAACATTTGCGCCTTGCTGATCGAGTGCACAGATGCCGAGGGTAAAACGAGATTCGTGTCCCTCTGCCCAACGGTATCCGTAGTGCGCAAGTTCCTGACCTTCAGACTCCAGAACGCCTTCGCCCTCATACACTGGCCTGCCGCAGCATGGACACTGACTCGTCTCTTCATCTGTAATCGCTGTAGTCGAAACCGGTATGTCTTCCATCAAAAGATCCATTATGGTTGTCGTAACGTCCGCTCATGGC
>NZ_JBOBRE010000036.1:0-1842 GCF_050586525.1 Massilia sp. BKSP1R2A-1
TTAACGAGTTAGCCTAACCTACAATTACGATGCCCAGCACGTCTTGTCGGGCAACTGTCCTTCCTTCCAATGTCGAAGCACCTTAACCGCCGCACGTTGAAAGATATGCCCTCGATCATCGCCCGGTGCTGCGGTAACTTCCGTTACATCACCTGTGGTCTTGTCAAGTCGAAGTCGACCTTTTCCGGCTCGACTATCTGAAAAACCGTAAATGGCCTCATTGGTGGTCTCGGAGATCTTGTCGATTTCTATGTAAAAGGCCATAGGGTGCACTTGGTATTCATCAGAAGGGATATCGTTGGCGACTGTCCGCTCCAGGCCGAACGCGGCCGTTCAGCTCAGCATAGCAGTTCGCCGCGGCGGAAAAATCGCAGACTGTCACGAAGGACTAGGATCCGACCCAGAGCGGACCTTGAGTAGCTAACGGCTTCTATTCGATGAAAACTACTTGGACGACCAGCCAGTGGCTACACCGTTCATCCCAATCAGCACATAACCCTGAAAGTCTCTATCTGCCATCCTGATTTGGCCTCTGCCGATATACTCCTGCACGTATGGAATGACCTGGTCCTTTGTCTTGAGGTCCCCGAGCTTCCGGTTTACCTGAACGAGAATGTCATCTCCGTGCATGAACTTGCTAATCAACGCCTCGAGGACTTCGCTTCGAATCTTTCCGTCGGCCTCAAGCACGTTTACCCAATCTAACGTGGCAATTTCAACCGACGGAAAATTTTCGGTCATCAGCTCGTTGACCCGACGTGGATTCATCAGTTTTATCTCAGGGGTTCAGGGAAAGGAACGGCTATTGTCGTTTGTCTGTCGATGTGAAATGTCTGCTTTTGGCCGAACCCGGCCGTTGAGCTCAGCATATCAGGTCGCCAAGCGCGAAAAGCCGCGGACTGTCACGATGGGCAGGAACCGACCCATAGCAGCCATACATTTCTAACCTATATCTTTGCGAGAAGATGCCGCGTGAGGAATAGGATGACGGCACTGCCCGCCAACCATGCCAGCATGAACGATAAGTAGCGAATGGCGAGTGGATCCAGTGCCGGCCTCGGCGTTGCAGTCAAGTTGCCAGTAACGCCAATATCGGAAAGCGCCCACGTAAGGCATGCCGCCATCAAGACGTATGACGCTACTCCTCCAATCCCAATGAACCACCAAAAATGCTCGAGGGAGCTGCGCCACAGATATGCCAAGACACCTACCGCAAGCGCTGGACCAATGAGTCCAAAAGGGATCGCCAGACTGAACGGGTTCATCGTAGGAAGATTCCAACGTCGTTGAATAACTTTAGCTTAAGGCTTTGAAGCGTCTGCTTCTGGCCGAACCCGGCCGTTTTGCTCAGCATAGCAGGTGGCCAGGGCCGAAAAGTCGCGAACTGTCACGAAGGACCGTATCCGACCCGAAGCAGACCTTCTAATCAGTTGAGGAGCTTGCGCGCCTCTATTTCGATCAAATCCAAGTCAGCCATTTCGAGTTCTTCTCGATTGTTAAAGAGGACCATATACCCGAACACCGTCCCATCTTCGGACCGTGGATGAATTTTCGAAATCCAATGGCCGGGACTGCGTGAGCAGCCTTCGCTGCCGCATCCACCTTCCGGTGCGCTCTCAACAATAAGTCCATTGACTTCGACAGAGCCGCCTGTTGGCACACGTCCATCAGGCAGCACGCCAGTGTGCAGAAAATGAGTGATTTTCATGTTTTTCTTTGCTCAGTTGATTGAGTCAATGCCTAGAAATGGCCGGAGGCGGCCGTTGAGCTCAGCATAGCAGTTCGTCAATGATGAAAAGTCGCAGACTGTCACGAAGGACCGGTATCGACCCGAAGCAGACG
>NZ_JBOBRE010000037.1:0-1185 GCF_050586525.1 Massilia sp. BKSP1R2A-1
TGACTCGTCTATAACTACCAAGGTTATAGGGACAAGCCGTACGGGCAATTAGTACTGGTTAGCTTAATGCATTACTGCACTTCCACACCCAGCCTATCAACGTCCTGGTCTCGAACGACCCTTCAAGGAGCTCAAGGCTCCGGGAAATCTCATCTTAAGGCAAGTTTCCCGCTTAGATGCTTTCAGCGGTTATCTCTTCCGAACTTAGCTACCCGGCAATGCCACTGGCGTGACAACCGGTACACCAGAGGTTCGTCCACTCCGGTCCTCTCGTACTAGGAGCAGCCCCCTTCAAATTTCCAACGCCCACGGCAGATAGGGACCAAACTGTCTCACGACGTTTTAAACCCAGCTCACGTACCACTTTAAATGGCGAACAGCCATACCCTTGGGACCGGCTACAGCCCCAGGATGTGATGAGCCGACATCGAGGTGCCAAACTCCCCCGTCGATATGAACTCTTGGGAGGAATCAGCCTGTTATCCCCAGAGTACCTTTTATCCGTTGAGCGATGGCCCTTCCATACAGAACCACCGGATCACTATGTCCTACTTTCGTACCTGCTCGACTTGTCGGTCTCGCAGTTAAGCACGCTTATGCCATTGCACTATTAGCACGATGTCCGACCGTACCTAGCGTACCTTCGAACTCCTCCGTTACACTTTAGGAGGAGACCGCCCCAGTCAAACTGCCTACCATGCACTGTCCCCGATCCGGATAACGGACCAAGGTTAGAACCTCAAACAAACCAGGGTGGTATTTCAAGGATGGCTCCACGAGAACTGGCGTCCCCGCTTCAAAGCCTCCCACCTATCCTACACAGATTGGTTCAAAGTCCAATGCAAAGCTACAGTAAAGGTTCATGGGGTCTTTCCGTCTAGCCGCGGGTAGATTGCATCATCACAAACATTTCAACTTCGCTGAGTCTCGGGAGGAGACAGTGTGGCCATCGTTACGCCATTCGTGCAGGTCGGAACTTACCCGACAAGGAATTTCGCTACCTTAGGACCGTTATAGTTACGGCCGCCGTTTACTGGGACTTCAATCAAGAGCTTGCACCCCATCATTTAATCTTCCAGCACCGGGCAGGCGTCACACCCTATACGTCCACTTTCGTGTTTGCAGAGTGCTGTGTTTTTATTAAACAGTCGCAGCCACCAGTTTATTGCAACCCTTTCACCCTTC
>NZ_JBOBRE010000038.1:0-1038 GCF_050586525.1 Massilia sp. BKSP1R2A-1
ACCCAAAGCGGAACTAGCAGCAGAATCATAGGCCGAAGTTCATTTATCTAAGATTTCTTAGTCGAATTTCCTCGAAGCATCCGGAGCAGACGACCATCGGCTTAGAGAACCACACCCATAGCCGGTAGCCGATAAAAGGTATCGAGCCGATGACTAACGAAAACATGCCGCAGCGAAAACACTGTCCCTGTTTTGTAGTTGGATCATCCTCATCAATCATTGAGAAAAACCCCTTTCGCGCTCCCCGATGTAAGTGCCGGCAAATGTAAGCCGGCCCAACATCGCCATGTTTGTGCAACTGACTTCAGTCGGTGCAATTTCGGCTTTGTCATAAGGGGAATTTTTAGATGGGGATCGCGAACAAATATTGCGTTCAGTTCGCTCGGTGGCACATTCGAATTTTGATCAGAGGTCCGCTCTTGGCCGATCTCGGCCCTTGAGCTCAGCATAGCAGGTCGCCAGCGCCGAAAGATCGCAGACTGTCACGAAGGGCGGGAACCGACCCAAAGCAGACATCTCCTCGAAAATGGTCCGATTGCTTCTGCCGGAAGCATTCGAAGCTATGGTTTGCAGATTGTAAAAAACTCTTCCAGCGAAGAGGCAATCTGGATCGGGTTCTCTTCGCCACTGTCATTATCCCAATTTTCGTGATCCCAGAAGTAAATCTTGCCAAGCGATGTTCCTTCAATTCCAACACAAATTTGATTTCCCCCAGGATCGTTTCCTATTGGGATCATATGGCTCGGGATAACGTCGCTTAAAGATCTGATAGTACTCTCGACATCTGAACTGTCCCCAACGGCAATTCCGTAGAACGAATTGACGATAGAGTCACCCCAACCTGGTACATTAAATTCACCAATATCAGGACGCCCACCGTTCTGCTGTCGGAGGAAATTTTTATACTGCTCGGGTAGCACAATGCCAGAGCGCTGCTCAAACTCAGCTAGGCATTTTTCCGATATACCTTCGTTCGATCTTTCAAACTGAATCATCTTTTACCCTCGTTAGTTTATGGAGGTCATGTCCGCTTTTGGC
>NZ_JBOBRE010000039.1:0-977 GCF_050586525.1 Massilia sp. BKSP1R2A-1
CTGTTGCCGTCAAGAACGAAGAGCAGCAAGCTGTGTTGGCCCTGCATCGGGTGCGCCGGTTGTTGGTCAAACAACGTACGGCGCAACGCAACGAAATGCGAGGCTTGATTGCGGAGTACGGCGAAGTTTTCGGGACCAGAAAAGCCGGCTTTGATGCCGGTATCAAGGAAGCCCTGGCACGACTTGCCGAACGTCTGCCTGCGATGCTGATCGACACGCTGCGAGAACAATTAGATGAGTTAAACAGGCTCGACGAACGGATCGCCCGGATCGAGGCTCGGCTGTCGGCCTGGCTTCGACAAGATCGCGCCGCGCGCGCCATTGCGGAGATCCCTGGCGTTGGTCTTCTTACCGCAACCGCTGCGGTAGCGACGATGGGAGATCCCAAGACGTTCCGGTCTGGGCGTGAATTCGCTGCCTGGATCGGATTGGTACCAGCCCAGACCGGCACAGGAGGGAAAGTTCGACTATTAAAGATCAGCAAGCGCGGCGACATATACTTGCGCTCGCTGTTGGTGCAGGGCGCTCACTCGATCCAGCGACATGCCAAAGTCTTGCCAATATGGCTGCAAGAGATCAGCAAGCGCCGACCATCGAACGTGGTGACGGTTGCGCTTGCAAACAAAATGGCGCGCACGATCTGGGCTGTGCTGGCTCACGAGCGAGCTTACGACAGAGAATACGTCAGCGTGAGACCAGGCACATCGAACTGAGCCATTTACACGTAGCCACGAAAGGATTGCACCTCACAAGTTGCGTTAGGTAGTGACAACGATGACAGACAGGTCAGACCGGGGCTCACCAAACCTGTGTTCACGTTAGGGCTTCAAGCCCGATCCAGAAATGAGGAGTGGGTCAGCGGATTTCATCGGGGCCAGCGGCTTGCCGCAACCAAGGCCGGATATAAAACTGCGACTTTCCTACTCTGGCATTGCTTGAATTACCTTGCAAAAGGGAGGCGTCCATATAAACGTGAA
>NZ_JBOBRE010000040.1:0-961 GCF_050586525.1 Massilia sp. BKSP1R2A-1
GGAGCAGACGGCCCAGGTAGGCCGGCTGGTCAGGAACCCACCTCAAGAAGAAAATCATGGCCAAGAAAAAACCCTATCCAGTTCCAACATTGGCCCAGCAGATCGAACTCGCATGGGCTGACGAGCTCGCTTCGCACTATGGCCGTGCACGTGACGAAGTCCGAGAAAAAATTCGTCCCTGGTTCTCATTTCCGACGGGGACGCTGAGGATCGAATTCATGGATCAATCGTGCGTCGAATTCCGTCATGCCATTCATATCGTGAGCGAATCCAAGTACACCATCGCTGTTTTCACCGAACATTGCGGTCATCACCTCTACCCTTATCATGATGCTCGGGTTTTCCGTGATGGCGAACTCGTGTATGAGCAAATCCCGGCATGGAGTGCGTGACGCTACCGCAGCAATGCGCCTTCGCGTAAAGTCTGCAATGGGTCGGATCCAGTCCTTCGTGACAGTCTGCGATTTTTCGGTCCTGGCGACCTGCTATGCTGAGCTGAACGGCCGCGTTCGGCCAGGAGCGCATATTCTAGGCCAGGAAGTCGCATGTACGTTTTCAACTCAAGAGGGGAACGCAATGTCAGAGACGGATCAAGACCGCTTACGCCCTCTCCGTAATGAAGAGGACTCACTCGTGCGTGCTCTACTTCTGCACGTGACGGACAGCGGGCAGCTGGTTCGTCAACTGGAACAAGCTCAGGTACGCGACATGGACGACGGCGGGATGGGTAGCCTTAAATTCGCTGGTGACGAGCCCCGGTCGTTAGGCAACTGCCTTATGAAAGCAGAGTACCGGGATCGCGATGGCATCCTAGTCAGTATCGCGCTCAACGCGGACACAGGTGGACGGCTCTATGAGCTTGACATCTGGAGGATGGATTTTGCTCCTCTCCAGGAGTACCCGGATTCTGAACGTCTGGCGATCAAGACCTGAATCGAAGAGCTGCATGTCCGCTTCGGGT
>NZ_JBOBRE010000041.1:0-853 GCF_050586525.1 Massilia sp. BKSP1R2A-1
ACCCATAGCGGACATCTACTATGATCTCTCTGACCGGCACCGCCAGCTAGCGGACAAACGGGCTGGTCTGATTCAGACGAGGTCTTTATCCGGATCAATCCCATCAAGTCGGATCTTTTCCAACGGGACGCCGAACGCTGCGCATTGCTGCTGCATGAGAGACACGATGCGATGGAATCCGGCCATATAGCCAGCGGCGAAGTCGGTTTCCTTCGATACGTAATCTTGCTTGGCTTCTAACGCCATCTCTCGAACTAGGTGCCCCAGATCATGGCAATAATTCTCGAACACATCCATTTATTGTTCCCAGTCTCTGCAATTTCCGAACCTTGAACCTTCCCGCTCTTAGCCCATTTCGGCCCTTAAGCTCAGCATAGCAGGTCTCCATCGCTAAAAGACCCAAAGCGGACATTGCGGCAGGATCAGACAGTGAGGTGCAATTATCTAAGATTTCTTAGCCGTATTTCCTCGAAGCATCCAGAGCATACTAACTTTGGCCTAGAAAACCATACCCATAGCCGGTATCCGATCAACGGTATCGATCCGATGATCAAAGAAAACATGCCGCAGCGAGAACACTGTCCCTGTTTCGCGGTTGGATCGTCCGGGTCAAGCATCGAGAAAAATCCCCGTCGAGTTCCCCGATGCAGGTGTCGGCAGATGTAAGCCGGCCCAACATCACCATGTCTTGTGCAAATTACCTTTGTCGACGCGGTCTGGGTTTCGGTCATAGCACAAAATCTCAGATAAAGACTGCGAAATAAAAAGTCGGCTTAGTGAATCTGACGGGACAGTTGGATTGAGTCCGGAGGACCGCTTTGGCCGACAGCGAACCTACTGTAGCGTCCGCTAC
>NZ_JBOBRE010000044.1:0-701 GCF_050586525.1 Massilia sp. BKSP1R2A-1
TCGACAGCATCCGCGACCCAGCCGAGTGCCTGGCGCTCATCGAAGCGGCCGCGGCAGGCCGGCCATGTCCCCATTGCGCCTGCGCGCGCCTGCACCGGTCAGGCTTCGCCAGCGGCCTGCAGCGGTTTCGCTGCCTGGGCTGCCGCCGTTCCTTCAATGCACTGACCGGTACGCCGCTGGCCCGACTGCGCAAGCGCGCGTGCTGGCTGCCTTTTATCCAGTGCTTGCTGGAATCCCGCACTGTACGTGACGCGGCGCTCGCCACCGGCGTGCATCGCACCACCAGCTTCCGGTGGCGCCACCGGTTCGCGCCGGCAGCCGCGCGTCACCGGCCGGCCACCCTGTCGGCGATCGTCGAGGCCGACGAAACCTACCGGCTGGAATCGCAGAAGGGATCGCGCAACTTGACGCGCCCGCCGCGACAGCGCGGGGGTGTCGCCCGGCGGCGCGGCATCAACCGCGAGCATGATTGCCTGCTGGTGGCGCGCGACCGCAGCGGCACGACGCTGGACTTTCATACGGGACGCGGTCCCGTGACCGCGGCGCAATTACGCAGCTGCCTGCAGCCGGTGCTCCCCAGCGACGGGCTGCTGATCAGCGACGGCGCTGCCGCCTATGCCCGGTTTGCCGCCGACGCCGGGATCACGCACGAGCCCGTCAATGTCCGGGCAGGCCGGCGCGCACGCGGCGCGATCCACATC
>NZ_JBOBRE010000045.1:0-662 GCF_050586525.1 Massilia sp. BKSP1R2A-1
GTCACACGCCGCTGCGCGCTCGGCGTGCACCTGTCCTTGAGCGGACAACCCTTGCAGTTCGAGCTCCAATAGCGGTGATTCGTCATGCCTTTCTCTACGCTGGAAAATCGCCAGATCAAGGCTTCGCCGGCCGGGCAGCGATACTCGTTCTTTTCGGGATCGTAGATGAAATCGGCCTTGTCGAATCGGCCATCGGCCTTGGCCACGGAAGTCTTCGTAGGCGGCACCAAAGCACGTATTCCCGCCTCATGACAGGCCAGGATTTCCTCGCCTTTGAAGTAGCCTCGGTCGGCAATGGCGGTCAATGTAGCCGTACCGATCGCTGTGCGGGCCTTCTTTGCCATGCCGGACAATTGATCACGGTCGCTGCCATTGTTGGTGACCTCGTGCTCGACGATCAAATGGTGTTTGGCGTCGACCGCAGTTTGCACGTTATAGCCCACGATGCCTGAACCGCGCGTCATCATTGAACGCGCGTCCGGATCGGTGAGCGAGATCTGCGTTTCGCCAGTCTTTTCCAGCTTCGCTTCGATTTCCTTGAGCGTAGCCATCTGCGATCTCAGCGCTGCGATCTTGTCGTTCAGGCGAACGCTTTTCGCTTGCGCAGCAACTGGTTCCTGCCGGTCCGCCGTGTCCAGTTCTGCCAGATAGCGACTGATGTT
>NZ_JBOBRE010000046.1:0-603 GCF_050586525.1 Massilia sp. BKSP1R2A-1
TGAATCGCCACGAGTTTCCTAGACACTCGCGAGCCGCTTGAAATACTGCTTTTCATACTCGACCGGCGATAAGTCATTGCTGAAGCTGTGCCGGCGCTTGGGATTGTAAAACATCTCGATGTAATCGAAGACATCCTGCTTTGCCTCTTCCCGAGTGCCGTAGGTCTTGCGTCGGATTCGTTCCCGTTTTAGGAGCTGGAAGAAACTCTCGGCCACGGCGTTATCATGACAGTTCCCACGTCGGCTCATGCTCTGCTGCAGGTTATGCTCGTCCAGGAAGTCGCGCCAGTCGTAGCTACTGAATTGACTGCCCTGATCGGAATGCACCATCACCGTATTCTTGGGTTGTCGACGCCAGACGGCCATCAAAAGCGCATTCATCGCCAGCTCGCGATCAATTCGAGAACTCATCGACCAGCCGACCACCTGACGCGAAAACAGGTCCAGTACAACGGCCAGATAAAGCCAGCCTTCGTAAGTGCGAATGTACGTGATGTCCGTCACCCAGACCCGATTCGGTTCCTGCACGTCGAATTGGCGCTGTAGATGATTAGGAGCCACCAGCGAAGGGGCGCCACCGCGTTTGTATTTCCGCTTGGCGTA
>NZ_JBOBRE010000047.1:0-530 GCF_050586525.1 Massilia sp. BKSP1R2A-1
TCGAGGCTACTTCAAGGGCGAAGAAATCCTGGCCTGTCATGAGGCGGGCATACGTGCTTTGGTTCCCCCTACAAAGACTTCCGGGGCCAAGGCCGATGGCAGGTTCGACAAAGCCGACTTCATCTACGATCCCGAAAACAACGAGTATCGCTGCCCGGCCGGCGAAGCTTTGATTTGGCGATTTTCCAGCGTCGAGAAAGGCATGACAAATCACCGCTACTGGAGCTCGAACTGCAAGGGTTGTCCGCTTAAGGACAGGTGCACACCTAGCGCACAGCGGCGTGTGACACGCTGGGAACATCAGGACGTGCTCGACGACATGCTGGCTCGCCTTGAACAGACGCCCGACGCCATGCGCATCCGACGTTCGACTGTCGAGCACCCCTATGCCACGATCAAGGCATGGATGGGATCCACGCATTTTCTAACGAAAGGCTTGGAGCGTGTGAAGAGCGAAATGAGCTTGCATGTGCTGGCCTACAACTTCAATCGCTTGCTCACGCTGCTTGGCATGCAGGGAATGCTGGCGG
>NZ_JBOBRE010000048.1:0-525 GCF_050586525.1 Massilia sp. BKSP1R2A-1
CACCGTTCGGATTTCGTGTACGGGGCTATCACCCGCTATGGCGCTTATTTCCAGAAGCTTCCACTATCCGATCGACTATCACGTACAGGCTCATCCCATTTCGCTCGCCACTACTTTGGGAATCTCGGTTGATTTCTTTTCCTGCAGCTACTTAGATGTTTCAGTTCGCCGCGTTCGCTTTGCATGCCTATGTATTCAGCATGCAATGACCTAAAAGGCCGGGTTTCCCCATTCGGAAATCTGCGGATCAAAGTGTGTTTGCTCACTCCCCGCAGCTTATCGCAAGCTACTACGTCCTTCATCGCCTGTAATCGCCAAGGCATCCACCATGTGCACTTATTCGCTTGTCCCTATAACGTTGGCCTCTTCATGAGTCAAAGAGAACGTTATCGAGTTCAAGAGTACAGCTTGTTGCATGTTTGTTGATACTTGATTACTACCCTAAGTGTGCACTTTTACATGCACGCTTAAAAAAACTTTACTTCTTCCAGATTGTTAAAGAACGAGAACTACACTTATCTAAAC
>NZ_JBOBRE010000049.1:0-518 GCF_050586525.1 Massilia sp. BKSP1R2A-1
CCTTCACACAGGTGCTGCATGGCTGTCGTCAGCTCGTGTCGTGAGATGTTGGGTTAAGTCCCGCAACGAGCGCAACCCTTGTCATTAGTTGCTACGCAAGAGCACTCTAATGAGACTGCCGGTGACAAACCGGAGGAAGGTGGGGATGACG
This sequence comes from Massilia sp. BKSP1R2A-1, assembly GCF_050586525.1. Classification (NCBI taxonomy): domain Bacteria; kingdom Pseudomonadati; phylum Pseudomonadota; class Betaproteobacteria; order Burkholderiales; family Oxalobacteraceae; genus Massilia; species Massilia sp. BKSP1R2A-1. The sequence continues at coordinate 152 of NZ_JBOBRE010000049.1, forward strand.
TCAAGTCCTCATGGCCCTTATGGGTAGGGCTTCACACGTCATACAATGGTACATACAGAGGGCCGCCAACCCGCGAGGGGGAGCTAATCCCAGAAAGTGTATCGTAGTCCGGATTGTAGTCTGCAACTCGACTACATGAAGTTGGAATCGCTAGTAATCGCGGATCAGCATGTCGCGGTGAATACGTTCCCGGGTCTTGTACACACCGCCCGTCACACCATGGGAGCGGGTTTTACCAGAAGTAGGTAGCTTAACCGCAAGGAGGGCGCTTACCACGGTAGGATTCGTGACTGGGGTGAAGTCGTAACAAGGTAGCCGTATCGGAAGGTGCGGCTGGATCACCTCCTTTCTAGAGTAGCACCGAGCG
>NZ_JBOBRE010000050.1:0-512 GCF_050586525.1 Massilia sp. BKSP1R2A-1
ACCCGAAGCGGACATTGACACGTTCGCGCTACTTCTTGCGAACTTTCTGCAACTCCTGCTCGCTCCACTCCGGATTGCCAAAATTATCTTCCGCTAATGCGCGAATATAGGCTACGCCCCAGAGTGGCGGACCGTCGACTGTAAGTCCGGTGTATTCGACTTCTGGCGAAATGTCCAAGGCTTCATCTAACTGGCCTAGCACCTCTCTCCCATTGTGTTGAATTGCCTTCACATGCATGAATCCACTCTGCAACACCCTTGCGTTCTTCATGCCTGCAGACATCGGCAAGGATAAGCCTGACCAGTTCAGAAGACCGCCCAAGAACATAGAACGATGCAGTTTCCCCTGCGAAGTCGTGCGAGCTAAAACCGCGCCACAGGCGAAGCGGCCATTGCTCAGCTGAAAACACCAATATTGACCTTGGCGTAGACAGGTCGTCGACTTGGGTTCAAATGGAAATTTCATTCAGGCCGATCTTTTTTTAGTTGTAGAGGTAATGTCCGCTCTTGGC
>NZ_JBOBRE010000051.1:0-470 GCF_050586525.1 Massilia sp. BKSP1R2A-1
GCGGCTCGGGATAAGCATTCATAGCCTCTACACTTGGACGAAGCGCTACGGCGTGCCTGAGGCGGAGCGCAAGGCCGTCGATGCCCAGGCCGACGAGATGCGGCGCCTGAAGGCCGAGCTCAAGCGAGTCACGGAGGAGCGTGACATATTGAAAAAGGCCGCGGTGTACTTTGCCAAGACGTCCGGGTGAGGTACACCTTAATTGCTGAGTTACAGGACCAGTTCCCGGTGCGCCGGCTGTGCAAAGTGCTCGAGGTGCATCCGAGCGGCTTCTATGCCTGGCGCCTGAACCCTGAAAGCCGTCGCACCAAAGAAGACAAGCGCCTTCTGGTTCCAATCAAGCAATCGTGGCTGGAAAGCGGCAGCGTGTACGGCTACCGCAAAGTCAGCGACGACCTGCGCGAGCTCGGTGAGCAATGCGGCGTCAATCGCGTCCACCGCCTTATGAGGTCGGCCGGGATTCGTTCGCA
>NZ_JBOBRE010000052.1:0-401 GCF_050586525.1 Massilia sp. BKSP1R2A-1
ACGATGATGTACGGAACGCCAACCTGACGCGCCAGCAGGATGTGCTCGCGGGTCTGCGGCATCGGGCCGTCAGCGGCCGAGCACACCAGGATCGCGCCGTCCATCTGCGCAGCACCGGTAATCATGTTCTTGATGTAGTCGGCGTGGCCTGGGCAGTCGACGTGCGCGTAGTGACGGTTCGCGGTTTCGTATTCGACGTGCGCGGTGTTGATGGTGATGCCGCGTGCTTTTTCTTCCGGAGCCGCGTCGATCTGGTCGTAGGCCTTGGCTTCGCCGCCGAACTTCTTCGACAGAACGGTTGCGATTGCAGCCGTCAGGGTGGTTTTGCCGTGGTCAACGTGACCGATGGTGCCGACGTTGACGTGCGGCTTGGTCCGTTCGAATTTTTCCTTTGCCATTTC
>NZ_JBOBRE010000053.1:0-390 GCF_050586525.1 Massilia sp. BKSP1R2A-1
CCCAGACTGTGTAAAAACTCATCAGCTGGATCCGGGAGCCGAATTATACGGCTCACGGCCTATCCAGAAGCCTATAGAAGCGCCATATCCTTGGCCGACCTGTTTTCCAATCCTCGGCAAGACCAGAAGCAAGAAGGTCCCAAACAGCCCGGTTCGCGGCAGAAAACGGGTGTACGCCCTGATCGCCGCCAGCATGCCCTGTATGCCAAGCAGCGTGAGCAAACGACTGAAGTTATACGCGAGAACGTGCAGGCTCATCTCGACCTTCACACGCTCCAGTCCTTTCGTTAGAAAGTGCGTGGATCCCATCCATGCCTTGATCGTGGCGTAGGGATGCTCGACGGTTGAACGCCGGATGCGCATGGCGTCGGGTGTCTGTTCAAGACGCGC
>NZ_JBOBRE010000054.1:0-384 GCF_050586525.1 Massilia sp. BKSP1R2A-1
TTCACAGGTGGACCGCATGCGCCAACGATTCAACGGTTTGGAAGTCGCGTAGCGCAACGTTAAAGCTGTAGTCCGTGTCGATCGCATGTAGGTCGACTGCGGTCATTTTTTGAAGTTCAACTGCGAAAGATAGCGAGGATGTGCCTAATCCCGAAGCGGTAACAGTTTCGGCATCAGGGCTTATACGGATGATCGTACTTTCTTCCGCACACCCGTACTCGCATTCGAAGATCGCGCCGATAAAGTTGCCTCTTTTAGCTTTCGTTGTGCCAGCCATAGAGACTATCGCGTCGATCAGCGTATCAACATCGAACTTCTGATCTTCCCCGATGAAAATCAACAGTTTCGTCATGTTCCTCACCTGTTTTTATGTCTGCTTCTGGC
>NZ_JBOBRE010000055.1:0-355 GCF_050586525.1 Massilia sp. BKSP1R2A-1
GCGCGTCTTGAACAGACACCCGACGCCATGCGCATCCGGCGTTCAACCGTCGAGCATCCCTATGCCACGATCAAGGCATGGATGGGATCCACGCACTTTCTAACGAAAGGACTGGAGCGTGTGAAGGTCGAGATGAGCCTGCACGTGCTCGCGTATAACTTCAGTCGTTTGCTCACGCTGCTTGGCATACAGGGCATGCTGGCGGCGATCAGGGCGTACACCCGTTTTCTGCCGCGAACCGGGCTGTTTGGGGCCTTCTTGCTTCTGGTCTTGCCGAGGATTGGAAAACAGGTCGGCCAAGGCTATGGCGCTTCTATAGGCTTCTGGATAGGCCGTGAGCCGTATAATTCGGCTC
>NZ_JBOBRE010000056.1:0-347 GCF_050586525.1 Massilia sp. BKSP1R2A-1
CCAGGCTGTGTAAAAACCTTGTGACCTTGTAAACGAACCGGGTTCGGTAAACGTTGAGCCAGTATCTCATCACTGGGGTGCCAAATGAAGCGCTTTATTGAAGGCGAAGACCGCGGGCAAGGCACGCTGCTTCCAGAGCACCTGGAGGACTACGTTACCGAGGAAAACCCAGTTCGCGCAGTCGACGTATTCGTCGATGAGCTGGACATGGCCATCCTGGGTTTTGCGCGGGTAGTGCCTGCAAAGACTGGTCGGCCAGCGTACCACCCGGCTGTACTACTCAAGCTCTACATCTACGGCTACCTGAACCGCATCCAGTCGAGCCGCAGGCTCGAGCGCGAAGCGCA
>NZ_JBOBRE010000057.1:0-346 GCF_050586525.1 Massilia sp. BKSP1R2A-1
CACGTCCCAGTCCCTTGAATTCCGCGCCCGGATTTGCCTAAGCGCCTTCTATGAACCAGAAACCAGCTATTCCAACAGCTGGACAACCTTCCGCGATCCGTCCCCCCATCGCATCATACGACGGTGCAGGAATATTAACCTGCTTCCCATCAGCTACGCATCTCTGCCTCGCCTTAGGGGCCGACTCACCCTGCTCCGATGAACGTTGAACAGGAAACCTTGGGCTTACGGCGTGCGGGCTTTTCACCCGCATTATCGCTACTCATGTCAGCATTCGCACTTCTGATACCTCCAGCATCCTTTACAAGACACCTTCGCAGGCTTACAGAACGCTCTCCTACCATAT
>NZ_JBOBRE010000058.1:0-316 GCF_050586525.1 Massilia sp. BKSP1R2A-1
ACGCGCCCGCCGAGAAAGCGCGGCGGCGCCGCCCGGCGGCGCGGCATCAGCCGCGAGCACGATTGCCTGCTGGTGGCGCGTGACCGCGTTGGTACGACGCTGGATTTTCATACCGGACGTGGGCCCGTCACCGCTGCGCAACTGCATGTCTGTCTGCAGCCGGTGCTGGCCAGCGACGGGCTGCTCATCAGCGATGGCGCTGCGGCCTATGCCCGGTTTGCCGCCGGCGCCGGATTCACGCATGAGTCCGTCAATGTCCGGGCGGGCCGACGCGCACGCGGCGCCATCCACATCCAGAAATGAAATGGACGCCTCT